>NZ_VUMX01000009.1:0-75942 GCF_009695985.1 Lactobacillus porci | reverse complement strand
CGATTTCAGTCCTTTGGCTATTTATATTATATCGCATACCGAACTAATGTTCACGCGTTAAAACAAAAAAGGGGGCGATTCAACTCGGCATTGAAATGCCAAGTTTTCTCGCCCTCAACGTAATAAAGAGTGAAGAAAACTGATTTTTTAACGAAAATATTAAAATTTAGCTAAGGCGGCTTGACCAAGCGCAAAATGGTCTACAATGGAGACACTTATGTGAAAGGAAAGTCGAATCATTGCGGGATAGAAAAGAAAATCGGGTTTCTAGCCAGAAAAGCAGGTCAAAGAAGCTGGCTTGGTTGGCAGGAATCGCAATTGTCTGCGGGATTGTCTATTACGGCAGACAGCAGACGGTCAAGCCGGTGGAACCAATCGTAACTACTGGCCAGCAGGGGAAGCGGCCGGACAGCCTGGCAGCCTATGCCAAGTCTGTCATGGACAAGAACCACTTAGCAGGGGCAATCGGCATCGTCAGGAATGGCAAGCTCACGACCGTGACCAGCGGGATGGCTGACTTAAAAAAGAGGATTCCCAACAGCTCCAAGCAGGTCGTTTACCCCATCGGGTCTATGCAAAAAGAAATCACGGGGGCCATGGTCATGCAGGTCATGCGGGAAAAGGCTCATACGGACCAAGCCTTTAGTCAGGATACGAAGATTGCCAGGTGGTATCCCAACCTGAAGCATGCTGATCAGGTGACGGTCGGCAATTTGCTAACCCACACTTCTGGCTATGCCGTGCCAACCGTTGAATACGCGAGGCATCAGGAATACACGGACCTGGGGGCGGTAGCCTGGACGATCAGCAAAATCGATACGACCGATCAGCTGCCGGCAGGAAGCTATATTTACAGCGACGTCAATTTCATCTTGCTGGCCGGCATCATCAAGAAGGAGACGGGCAAGTCATATTCCCAAAACTTCTATGACCGGGTGGCCAAGCCCTTGAAATTGACCCATACCTATATTCGCCAGGATCTGCCGAAGAAATTGCACCTGGCGGTGTCCTACCGCTATGTGGATCCAAACTACTATCAAAGAGCCATCAGCTATGCCGTGCCGGTGTCGACGCAGCTGCCTGGGGCCGGCAACCTGGTTTCTACCCCAGCTGACTTCTACAAGATCCAGCTGGGCTTGGAAAACGGCCAGCTGTTGACTGAAGAGGAATTCAGCAAAATGACCCACTTGAAGGCCAAGAAGACCTTGTATTCTGGCGGGGTCTACCTCAAGAAGCATGAGACCATCCACCTGGCCTACGGAACCTTGGACAAGGAGCATTACGGGGCATATATGCAGCTGACGGCTGACAATAAGAACGGGATCATCATGCTGATCAACCAGCGCCAGCAGAGCGAGCGGAAGCTGAAGCGGATTGCTTTTCAGATCCTGAAGCGGATCAAGGCGCGGACCTTCTCCTTGTATTAGGCAACGAAACAGAATAACAAAATAAGCAACAAGAAAAGCGTGATCGGGAATGATCACGCTTTTTGACGTCTATGTTTGACTAGTCCATGGTCAAGACGATGCGGCCTTTCTTGCCGTGGCCAGCTTCCATTTCCAGCGCTTCATTGACTTCGTCAAGCGGGAGCACTTCGGCAATGTTTGGCTTGATGCCTTTTTCTTCCAGAATCTGGACGGCCAGCTTCAGGTCCTTGTCGGCAGCCCCGCAGAACATGAAGTCGTAGGTCACGCCATGCTTGGCAGCCATCCGGTCGTATTTGAGCCCCGTCATCGAGAAGAGGGCGGTCTGGACGGCCGTCAACTGGTTGCGCTTGGCAAAGCGCCGGTTTGGCATCCCCTGCAGGGCTACCAGGTGGCCGCCCGGCTTCAAGATGCTGAATTCCTTAGGCAATTCCTTGACGCCGACGGAAGAGATCACCCCGTCCACGTCGTGGAGGAATTCGCTGTAGTCTTCAGTCTTGTAGTCAAAGTACAAGTCAGCCCCCAAGGCCATGACCCGGTCGCGGTTTTCAGCTGATCCTGACGTGTAGACTGGGTAGCCAAAAGCCTTGGCCAAAGGGATGGCCATCGCGCCAAAGCCACCTGAGCCGCCGGAGATGAAGAGGCTTTGCCCCTGCTTGAGCTCCAAGAGGGTGAAGGCTTCCATTGCCGTCAAAGCGGTCAATGGGACAGCGGCGGCTTCAACGTCGGACAGGTAGTTTGGCGTCTTGCACAGCCAGCGGGCATCAACGGCCACGTATTGGGCAAAGGCCCCAATCTTTTCCAGCGGCAGCCGAGTCATGACCCGGTCGCCAGGCAGGTAGTCGGTCACGCTGGAACCGACGGCTTCAACTTCCCCGGCCAGCTCATTCCCCATAATCAGGGGCAATGAGTAGGGGGCAACTGGCCAGATGTTCCCGTTCTTGATCAGGTTGTCCACCGGGTTGACTCCGGCCGCCTTGACCTTGACCAAGACTTCCGTATCTGCCAGTTCAGGCACGGCAACTTCTTGCACGCTCACGGGAGCGGCAGTGCCGTATTGGTTTAAAACGGCTGCTTTCATAGAATACACACTTTCTTTTACGAGTTAATCCATCTTTTCTTAATTTCTTCCTATAACCTAAGATTATTAGTCAGCAAAGCATCTGTCAATCAAGAAAAGGGTGATTTTTGCGATTTGTGCATAAGCGCTTTCAGCTAGTACAATAGATGGTAAAAATAACCAAAGATTTCATTGAGAAAGCCAGGTTTTTATGAAGAAAGACATTATCAATAAACTGACGCTTGCCGCCGCGGCCTTGACCTTGGCCGGGACCGCTGCTCCTGCAGCTCAGCCAGCAGTCTTCGCGGCCAAGAAGAGCACGAAAACGAGCAAGAAGACCACTAAAAAGCGCAAGCAGAAGACCAATGCCCAGACCTACGCTCCAGCCGTTCAAGGGCAAAGCGTCTACGTCGGCACTGCAGTCACGGCTCAGTCAGTCGTGACCAACGCGGCTGCTCTGCCGGCCGGAAGCAAGTTCGCGTTTACCAAGAAAGTGAACTACAAGAAAGCCGGGACCTACAAGACGGCCGTCAAGGTAACCTACCCGGACAAGTCCAGTGAAAAGACCAAGACGATCACGGTCAAGGTCCAGAAACGGCCGAAGCTGGCCAAGCTCTACGCGCCGGTAGCCGTGGGCGTGACCGCGCCAGTGGGCAGCAAGGTGACGGCCAAGAGCGTGGTGGTCAATGCTGACGGGATGCCATACGGAACCAAGTATGCCTTCACCAAGAAGGTGAACTGCAAGAAGGCCGGGACTTACAAGACGGCCGTCAAGATTACCTACCTGGACAAGTCGACCTATACGACCAATTCCATCAAGATCGTCGTTACAAAGAGCGCTAGTCAAAAGAGCAAGGCTAAGAGTAGCCAAAAAGCCGCGGCCAAGACTACTCTGGCCAGCCAGTACGCGCCAAAGGCGGCTGGCGTGACGACGACTGCCGGCAAGAAGGTCAGCGCCAAGTCTTTGGTTGCCAATGCCAGCCAGCTGCCAAAGGGCACCAAGTACGCCTTTACCAAGGCTGTTGACTTTACGACTGCCGGCACTTACCAAACCGCGGTCAAGGTTACTTATGCGGACAAGTCCAGCGAGCGGACCAAGTCTGTCGCGGTCGTCGTTAAAGCCGCCAAAACCGTTAAGAAGACGGACGCGGAAATCTATGAGCCTGCCTTGAAGTCAGCCAAGGCTGAAACCTACGCGGGCGAAAGCATTGATGCCAAGTCCTTGGTCAAGAACGTGGCTGATTTGCCAAAGGGGACCAAGTTCTCCTTTGCCAATGCCGTTGACTTCAACAAGGAAGGCAAGACTACCGCGCAAATCAAGGCTACTTATCCAGACAAGTCCTGGGACTTGGGCGGCAAGGTGACGATCACGGTCTCCAGTTTGACCAAGGAGATGCAGATTGACTCATATCAAGGAAAAGACGCGAGCGGTCACCCAATTGAGGCCATCTATGTGACCAACAACGCTGATATCAGCGTTGCCCTAAGTGCCGTCTTTGCCTTGAAGGACAAGAAGGGCAATTCACTGTCAACCAGTTCCGATGCTGCCAATCCAGTCGGGCCAGGCGAAACGGCAATCCTTTATGCCGGCTTCTATGACAGCAAGTCCGCGGCCAGGATGGACTACACTTTGACGGCCAAGCCATCCAAGTACAATTCAAAGATCGTTGACCTGCTGGACCAGGACAAGAGCAACTCAATCAGCCTGACCGACACTGGCGTCAACCTGTCAGTTGCCAACAAGGGCACCAGCACCCTGTACGCACCAAGCGCAACGGCCATCTTCTTGAAGGATGACAAGCTCGTGGGCGTTGGGCGGACCAAGCTTGATGATGGTTCAGGGATCTTGAGCACGGGCACGGGCTCAACGGCGACGATCAGCTTTGCCAAAGCAAGCGATGGCTACGACAACGCTTTGATCACCTTCTCCGCCCGGGACAAGAAGTAAAGCAATATTCCCTGGGAAATAAAGCAAACAAAACCCCTCCGCCAGTTGGCGGAGGGGTTTTCTGTCTTCTTTTGTTAAGCAGCACTAGTTAGCTGAGCAGGGCCTTGTCGCTGGCGAATTCTTCACCGGAGACGACTTCAAATTGGTGAAGCAGCTTTTCAACGGTCAGCTTCTTCTTTTCTTCACCCTTGATGTCCAGCACGACCTTGCCGGCGTTCATCATGATCAGGCGGTTGCCGTGGACGATAGCGTCTTTCATGTTGTGGGTAATCATCAAGGTGGTCAGGTGGCCTTCGTTGACGATCTTGTCCGTTGCTCGCAAGACCTTTGAGGCGGTCTTAGGGTCCAAGGCCGCGGTGTGTTCGTCAAGCAGCAGGATCTTTGGCTTGACCAAGGTGGCCATCAGCAAGGTCAAGGCTTGTCTTTGCCCCCCTGAAAGCAGGCCGACTTTGGCCGTCAAGCGGTCTTCAAGACCCAGATCCAAGATCTTCAAGCGCTCCTTGTATTCTTCCCGCTCCTTGTTGTTGACGCCCCAGGCCAAGCCCCGGTGCTTGCCGCGGCGGGCGGCGATCGCCAGGTTTTCTTCAATCTGCATGGTTGGCGCGGTCCCGGTCATTGGGTCCTGGAAAACTCTGCCGATCAAGGGAGCCCGCTTAAAGTCAGGCAGGCCAGTCACGTCTTGGCCGTCGATCACGATTGAGCCCGTGTCAACTGGCCAGACGCCGGCAATGGCGTTCAGCAGGGTGGACTTGCCGGCCCCGTTGCCCCCGATGACGGTCACGAAGTCCCCGTCTTCCAAGGTCAGGTCGATTCCGTTCAAGGCATGCTTTTCATTAATGGTGCCTTGGTTAAAAGTCTTGGTAATGTTCTTCAGCTGCAGCATTTATTTGGCCTCCATCTTCTTGGAATTCTTGCCAGCCTTGGCAAAGGAACTCTTGGCACGGCTTCTGAGGTAAGGCACGGCCAGGAACAGGGCAACGATGATCGCGGTGAACAGCTTCATCAGGTTTGGGTTCATCTTGAGCCACAGGATCAGGGTGTAGACGACGTAGTAAAGGATGGCGCCGACTACGACGAAGGCCAGGTGGCCAGCAAAGTTCAGCTTCTTGCCCAGGATCGCGTTGCCGACCACTTCACCGATGATGACGGCGGCCAGGCCGATGACGATGGAGCCACGGCCGGCGTTGACGTCCGCAAAGCCGGAGTATTGTGAGGACAGGGAGCCAGCCACGGCAACCAAGCCGTTGGAGAGGGCCAGGCCCAGAACCTTCATCCGGTCGATGTTGATCCCTTGTGCCTTGCTCATTTCCTGGTTGGTCCCGGTTGCCCGGATGGCTTCACCGATTTCTGTCCCGAAGAACCAGTACATCAAGGCGATCAAGACGATGACGATCACGCCGCAGACCAGAAGCGAGCCGTTGACGTCCAAACCGGACATTACCATGTTTCTGGTGGTGGAGCTGATAGCCGTGTTGGCCTTGAAGCTCATGATGGCCAAGTTGATTGAGTAAAGGGCGTATTGGGTCAAGATCCCGGCCAGGATGGCAGGAATCCCCAGCTTGGTGTGCAAAAGGCCCGTAACTGCCCCGGCCAAAAGGCCTAGAACCAAAGCGGCCCCGACAGTTGCCCAAGGGGTCCAGCCCTTGAGGATCAAAACGGCGGAGATGGCCCCGCCAGTCGCGAAGGTCCCGTCGACCGTCAGGTCGGCGATATCCAAAATTCTAAAAGTAATGTAGACCCCGAGGGCCATAATGCCCCAGAAGAGCCCTTGCGCGGCCGCGGCCGGCAATCGGCCCAAGAAGTCTAAGAAATTAAGTGATGCAAAGTATGCGCCCATAAATAAAACTCCCTCTAAGCGATTGAATGCAGATTATGGAAAAAGGGATGTACCTGGCATCCCTTTTCAACAATATCAAAATCTAAAATTATGAGCCCTTGTAGGCCTTGTAGCCAGCTGGAACCTTGATGCCGAGTTCCTTGCAGATCGTAGGGTTGTATTCCTTGACTGGGTGAGTGTAGTACTCAACTGGCATCTTGGCAACCTTCTCCTTGCCTGAAAGGATTTCAGCGGCCATCTTGCCAGTCTGCTTGCCCAGGCCGTAGTAGTCGATGGACAGGGTAGCTACGCCGCACTTGCTCATGACCCCTTCTTCACCGGCGATGATTGGCACCTTGGCCTTCAGCGCTACGTTGTTGATGGTCTTCGCGCAGGAGGCAGCGGTGTTGTCGGTTGGGATGTAGATCACGTCGCTGCCGCTGGCTGCTTGCCGGGTAACGGAGTTGACGTCGTTGGTGTCTGAGAAAGTGTATTCGGTAACCTTGTAGCCGTCCTTCTTGGCGTACTTGGCAACTTCCTTGGCTTGGTATTTGGAGTTTGGCTCAGCTGAGCAGTAGAGGATCCCGACCTTCTTGGCCTTTGGCACGAAGTCCTTGATCATCTTTTCCTGCTTGTCCAGCGGTGCCAGGTCGGAAGTCCCGGAAACGTTGCCGCCGACCGTACCATTGAACTTCTTCAGGTTCAAGGCAACTTGGTAGTTGGTTACGGCCGTCCCCAAGATCGGAATGGACTTGGTGGCTGCCGTAGCCGCCTGCAGGCTGGCCGTAGCGTTGGCCAGGATCAGGTCAACCTTTTCGGAAGCGAAGTTGGTGCAGATGGTTGAAGCGGTAGAGGAGTCCCCTTGAGCGTTTTGTTCGTCGAAAGTAACGTTCTTGGCGCCCAACTCCTTCTTGACTTCAGCCTTGAAGCCCTTAGTAGCCGCGTCCAAAGCTTCGTGCTGGACGAGCTGACAGATCCCGATCTTGTAGTGCTTATTGCTGGTCGATGAACTGGTTGATTTGCTTGACGATGATGACGAGCCGGAGTTGACGCAGCCCGCTGACCCTAAGGCCATGACTGTCGTCAAAGCAACGACGGCGAGTCTTTGCAGCTTTCTCATGATATTTCCCTCCATCTAAAATTTCTAAGATGCCATATTCTTAACTCTTCAATTCAGCCGCGACGGCGACTGCAACAAATTAGGTTTTAATAAAACTCTCATTAATAAATGATAACCATATTGTATATAATGGCTCCTGCTTTTTCAAGCAAAAACTTAAATTAAAATTAAAACTTTTGCTTGGCTACTTTTCCGTGTATGGCTTGTAGCCAGCAGGCGGCTTGATCCCGAGCTTTTTACAAATGGTTGGGTTGTATTCCTTGACCGGCTCTGGATCGTATTGGATTGGCATTTGGGAGATCTTCTTCTTGCCAGTCAGGACCTGCACGGCCATCTGGCCGGTGATCTTGCCCAGCTTGTTGAAATCGATGGACAGGGTGCCGACCCCGCAGCGGCCCATCAGCATCTCTTCGCCGGCGATAATTGGCACCTTGGCCTTGAGGGCGACGTTGTTGATGGTCTTGGAGCAGGATGAGGCGAGGTTGTCGGTTGGAATGTAGATTACGTCAGAAGCGCTGACCGCCTGCCGGGTAACGGAGTTGACGTCGTTTGTGTCAGAGAAGGTATATTGGGTAACCTTGTAGCCATCTTTCTTGGCATACTTTTCGATTTCTTCAGCTTGGTATTTGGAGTTGGGTTCTGAGGAGGAGCGGAGAATCCCGAGCCGCTTGGCTTTAGGAACAAAGTCCTTGATGATTTTTTCCTGCTTGTCCAGGGGCGCTAAGTCGGAAGTCCCGGAGATGTTGCCGCCGACCGTCCCGTTAAAGTGCTTGAGGTTCAAGGCAACGGGGAAGCTGGTTACGGACGTCCCTAAGATCGGGATGGACTTGGTCGCGGATGCCGCGGCTTGCAGGGCCGGGGTAGCGTTGGCCATGATCAGGTCGACCTTTTCGGAAGCAAAGTTGGTGCAGATGGTCGAAGTGGTTGAAGAATCGCCTTGGGCGTTTTGGTCGTCAAAAGTAACGTTCTTGGCGCCAAGCTCCTTCTTGACTTCGGCTTTAAAGCTCTTGGTTGCCGCGTCCAAGGCTTGGTGCTGGACGTATTGGCAGATGCCGATCGTGTAGTGCTTCTTCTTAGTGGTGCTTGAAGAGGCAGGCTTGCTGCTTGAACCTGAATTGACGCAGCCCGCTGAAGCGAAGGCTATCAAAGCCGTCGCGGCCACGAGCGCGATACGCTGAATCTTTCTCATGATATGTTTCCTCCTAAATACGTGAACTGAAGTTCACACTTCTTTGACAGTGACAATTGCTGAAAGAATCTCTGACTTAATTTTTCTTTCATTCAAAAGTCATGCTTGCATTTTAAAAAACTAATTTTAACTTTGCAATGGAAATTAAATTATCATTAGAAAGAGAGCTTTTGACGTGAAATAACTGATTTTTTAGTTAATGATACATAAAATTATATACCGTGAAAAAATTTATTTATTAATTGTCAGTTGCGATAGATGAGCTTTATTGCTGACCGTCGGCTGATGGTAGTATACTGAAAAATAGTTTGAATAGCGCAGCTTTTGCATCGAATGACGAAAGCGGCAATAACGTTAAGCTATTTGCTTTGAGGCTATTCGGCTTAATCGTTCCACAGCTATGCTTGTACATATATATCTTTATTCTTTTGGGTTCGAGTCTGCTTTTATTGGTTTAGGGGGGAGAAAAAATGAAAGAATGTCCGAATTGTCACCAGCAGATTGCCGATAACGCAAGTTTTTGTCCAAAATGTGGCGCTAAGCAGACTACAAATAAGCTGTGTCCGCGCTGCCATGCTGAAGCAGCCAAGACGGCTAAGTTTTGCACCCATTGTGGCTACAGCTTCAGGCAAGAGGCGGTGCAAGCACAAACTGGGCAAGCAACTAGTACGTCAGAAAGGCCGTCATTTATTGCTTGGCTGATAAATGCCATCGTGAACCCATTCGAGAAGTATCCAGCCGGACCATGGTATGGGCTGCTGATCTTGTTTTTGCTGATCTTTGGCAACGGCTGGGCTTTTTGGTCAAACCGCTATGAGATTCTGAAGGATTGGCTCATGGTAGATCGCTGGGGATATGGCTCAACGCTGGTTACATTCTTGCAGCAGCTGAACCAGCAGGAACTGGATCACCTGGTATCGCAGGTGGTTAAAAACTACAACCTGCTTAAAATGGTTCCGCTGATGACTTTTGCGGCCGCTTTGCTGGGCTTCGCGCTCGCGCTTCTCTTGCGCGAGCAGGGCGGCTATCCGCACGTAAGCTATACGGAGATTGTCAACCGGGCAATGCATCCCGCAATTTACAGCCTGCTCATTGTGGTGATTATTGCGATTATTTTTGCAAGCATGGAGCCATCGGTAAGCAGATTCTGGATCACCATTGTTCTGTCGCTCCTTGAGTGTCTGTGGCTTGTCATCAGTATTGCTTCTGCTGTCCCACTCAGCTCAGGGAAGAATTTCAAAGACAAGATGCTCAGTGCATTATTACGGTTTGTATGGTTTATTGACATTATTGCCGTTTGCGTTGGTCAAGCATATCTGCCGTTCTTTATCGGCAGTCTGCTTAACAAATTGACCAAATTTGTCAGCCAATTCTTTTAAAGCGAAAATCGAGTCTTGAGAAGAGCGGCAATGTTTCCTCGGGTTATGGGGCAGTTCCTGCCAGAGCGGGACAAAACTGGTTTTGAGATAGCAAAAGACGACTGCATCAAAGGTGCAGTCGTCTTTTTTGATGGAGTTGGCCGCTTTTTCGCAAAGTGTTTTCCGAAAAGTTCCCAACTGTGGCGATTTTTTCGGGCGGACCTGGTCAATTTTATCGTTTTCAACCGTTTTGCCTTCCTTAAGCAGAACCGGCAGGTCATCCGGATCGTCCTGCAAGAGCTGCTGACCAAGCCGGACTTTGTCGGCGAGATCGTGCGGGCTTTTCAAGCCCGGCTGGCGGAAAGCCCGCGTCTGGTTGAAAGCAACCTGGGAATTCTTTTGGAAAAGCATCCGGAATACCAGCCCATGGACCTGCTGAGGATCATTGCCGGGCCACTGGTGGCCTACTTTATGCAGCGCTTCGTCTTTTTCCCGGACCGGGAATTTGCTGAAGAGCGCGACTTAAAGCTGATCGCAAAGCAGATCCTGCTCATCTTGAATTAACAAAGACTTCCAATCCAAATGGGTTGGAAGTCTTTTGCGATTAGGAAAAATAGCGAAGCAGCGGGAGCAAGCGGTATACTAGACAAGAAGCGATTAATGTAAGGAGGGCGAGCAAGTGAAAAGACGCAAATGGCTGCTGGCGGCAATGGGTGGACTGTCTTTGCTGCTGGCGCGGCCAGTTCAAGCCAAGACAGGCGAATTGACCCTGTCGCAGGCAGCGCGGGTTTACGACGCGCGGGGCATCCCCACCCAGTACTCTTTCAAAAAAGGGGCCAAGGTCGCCTACGCGGGCAAGCCGGCGCGCGCCAAGCATGCCCGCTATTCCTTTTACAAAAACGGCCTTGAGTACGCTCTCCCGGTCGTGACCATCAACCACCGGGCCTATTACCGCTTGGCGGCAGGCACCTTGCTGCTGGCCAGCCGGGTCGGCCGGATCGACGGCCATTTGGCTTACGCGCCCTGGACCACCGTCACCGTCACGACTGCCGACGCGACTTATTCTGACGTTGACATGAAGGTCGGGAAGAAGTACCTCGTGGATGCTTACGGCTACTTTGACTCCAACTTTGGCGAAGAAGGGGGCATGCGCTGGTACCGGGTCAAGGGCACTTCCGGCAAGACGGCCAAATACATTTACGCCGACAACGTTGCTCCTGCCCAGCGCGTGCACCAGATCGACTATGACCGCCTGGGCAAGCTGTGGGTCGGCTTTGATGCCGGCGCCGTGGTATATACGGCCGCGGGGACGGTCCAGGACCTGAAGGGCGGGACCTTGTCGGCCGCGTCATCTCCTCTGCAGGTGGACCGGCGGATGTACGTCTGGGTCCCAACGCGCAAAGAAGCCGTCCTCTTCTATCACGTCAAGAACGCCATGAGCAAGGTCTACTTTACTGACGGCCACCACTACGGCTATGACAGCCGGGCGGATATTGGCGATGGCCTGGTGCCGGCCTTTTTGGTCAAAAATATCATCTGGTACGGGACCCAGCAGGAGCCGCTTTCCGGCAAGATGCCCGCGATCGTCAACACGCCCCGGCAGGCCAGGAGAGACGCCAAGCCTGCCACTGATAAGCAGCGGGCCGCTTTGACCCAGCTGCTGGCGGGGAACGAGAAGACCAGCCTGTCCATGACCTACCTTTTGTCCGATGCCCGCCTGCGCGAGAATTTCACGTCGGCGCTGCTTAGCGCCAAAAAGACGGCCCAAAAGGCCAGCCCCAACCGGGCGGAAGTCAAGTTTGCCATCTGGCGGCTGGAAAAGGCCAGAGGGGACTTGAACGGGAAAAAGGTCGTGGTCCAGAATCCGATGAAGTTTTCCGTAGCTGAGGAAGAAGAAGTCGCCTCCTTGGTTGAACGGGCCAAGTCGGGCGTCTACGCCAAGCCCCGGGCCTACCTGACTGACCACGACACCAGGCTGTACGTTGAGGACTCAAAGAGCGGGAAAAGGGAAACGCTGCCGTTGACCAGCTTCGTTTCCGGCTTTGACCGGGAGTATCCGCGCTCGCGGAGCAGCGAGACGGAGAGCTCCGCCAACGTCAAGGATATCGCCAAGGACCCGCTGCTGGCCCAGTACACCCAAATGATTTTGTATCAGGACACAAAGACGGCTTTGGTCGCGCGCAAAAAGACGCCGCTTTACTTCAACAAGTCCGGCAAGTACGACTATGTCGACCAGCTGAAGCTTGAGCCAAAAGGGAGCCTGCGGGCCGGGCAGAGCCTAAACCTCTTTGTCGGTCCGGTCTGCAAGCTGGCCGGCCAGTACTACATCACCGTCTGGGGCAAGCAGCCATATTTCGTCAAAGCCCAGGACGTCTGGCGGGACGACTATTCAAAGTCCAGGCTGTATAAGAAGTACCAAAAAGCCATTCCAAAGTCAGGAAAGGCCATTATCGTTGCCTCTAAAAAGACTTATGCCTACAAGTACGACCGCGACGGCGATCTGGCCAAGCGCGTCAACGTCTTTCACTGGGGCGACAGCGTGCCGGCCACCGAGCTCTATGTAGTCAAGCACGACAGCCGCTACTATTATTGCAATGGTCCGCTTGCCTCACTCGTGATCCCATGCGCGAAAGTCCACCTGCGCAAGTACATTACCCGCTAAAAAAGCCTTCATGCCAATTTTGGTCATGAAGGCTTTTGCTTTTTCACTTTAAAATGCCCAAGCGCGCTTTCAGCTGGAGAACTCTGGCGACGGACTGGTCGATCCGCGCTTCCGTGAGCTGGCCATTTCTTACGGCTTGGACCAAGGCGGGGATGCCGGTCTGCCAGTTGCCGCCAAGCAGAATGTCGTTGCCGGCCAAAAGGGCCAGGAGGTCGGGCGACATTCCTTTGGCCTTGGCATATTCTTTGGCCGCGTCCATCTGCAGGTCGTCCGTCAAAATTATGCCGTCATAGTTCAGGTCTTGGCGGATGAAGTCATGGATTGGGACTGACAGGGAGGCTGGGGCGGCAGGATCAAGGCAGCTGACGATCAGGTGCGAGACCATGATCGACCAGGCCCCGGCCCTGATTCCCTGTTTGAAGGGCTCCAGGTCTTGATAAAAGGCCGTCTTGCTCTTGCGGCTCACCCCAACGCCGGTATGGGTATCGCCCGCGTTGCCGTAGCCGGGGAAGTGCTTGAGGCTGGAAGCGACTTGGCAGTCTTGGTAGATTTGGCAGGTTTCAGCCACGAACCTGCCGCTTTCCTTCCGGCTGGCCTTTAGCGTCCGTTCATAAATGAAGCTGCTTGGGTCATCGGCCACGTCGGCGACTGGGGCAAAGTTCCAGTTGATGCCCAAAGTTTTTAGTTGCTTGGCCACCATGGTTGCTTCTTTTCTTAAGCCGGCATGGCCGCTTTCCTGGTAGATCTTGGCGGGGCTAGGGTAGGCGTGGCCAGCGGCAATCGCCGGGCTGGCGCTGAGCCGGTCAACCAGGCCCCCTTCCTGGTCGATCGCGATGAAGAGCCCGTGCCGGCTCAAGCGCTGGTATTCGCGGCATTCTTTTTGCAGGCTGGACTGGGTCTGCCCGGCCAGGTCTTTGCCGAAAAGGAGCACTCCGCCGACTTGCGCGCGGCTGACGGCTTCTGCCATCTCCGCGAAGTCGCCCGTGCTGTCGATCAAGTAGAGCTGGGCAATTTTTTCTTTCAGGGTCATCTGTTTGAGCTGCTGCATCTTTTTTTCTCCTGGCCACTAATTCATTGCTTATTTCAGCTTTAACTATACCACCTTTGACAAAAAGAAATATTTTTCATAAAGGGTAAGATTTTGCTTTAATTATTGCAAAAAGGATAAACAATTTTATAATTTTATGATCAAGGCGCGAGAAAGAAAGGGCTTACAAGGAGAGAAGCGGCGTTGTCAGGCCTGGCCAAACTGATTCAGCAGCTCGAACCATAAGTGCGGGCTATTGTATAGCGTAAAAGACAGTGCTATTATCAAAGGCAAGGAGAGGTTAAATCAGATCTCCCTTCTTAGTTGCTGAATGTGGCAAGCGACAGCCGGTTTTCGAAGAATATTGCGGCTGGCGCCTGCAGGATCGGCCAAAGAAGAAAGCTTAAATAGAGCATAATGCATACGCCCATAAGACGGAAGTTGGTCACTTCCGTCTTTTCTTTTGCCAATTTTAGCCATGCCGCGTCGTCATTAAGTTGCCCTAATTTGTGGATATAAATAAAATATTGACAAGGTAATTGCCAAGCAGCAATCCGCCGAGCCGAGATCATCCATTTGCGAACGATTTTCAGAAATTTCTGTTTGGAAAAAGCTTGAAATTGCCAGGTCGCCGCTTACAAGCAGCTTGGTGCAGAACAATTACTTGAAAAAGGCCTCAAGAAAATTGTAAAATTTTAGGAATATCGATTGTATAATATCTAATGTATGAACACTTTCAAAAAGGAAAATGAGGAAGGATTTCAATGAAAAAGAGACGCATCAAACACTTTAAGTCAAACAAAGGCTTGGTAGCGGCTGAACTGGCCCTTTTGGCCACGGCTTCCGGCCTGGCATACGGCGGGGCAGGCTCAGTCAAGGCTGACGCGGTCGATGCCGGCAAGCCGGCGGCTACTGTCGTTGCCGCTAAGAGCGACAGCCAGCCTGCTGATAATGCCAACGCCGCGGCTGCCAATCCGGCCGACAGTACAAAGACTGCAGATGCGGCCAATGCCAACGCTGCAGACGCGACGACTGCAAATACAGCCAATGCAAATGCAGCCAGCCCAAAGCCATCAGCTAGTCCAAAAGCTGCAGCGAAAACGACGGCCACTGCCAATGCAAAAGCTGCCAGCGATGCTAAGACTGCAACCAAGGCAGTGCAGGCGGCCAAGGTTCCGGATGTCCAAACCGCTTCAAAGGCGGTCACCGCGGCTAAGACGACTACGACCACGTCCAACCCAAAGAATGCCTTTGGGACGACGGCAGGTTCAACCTACTACTATGATGCCAATGGACAAGCAGTCAAGAGCCAGGTCTTCACGGTCAGCGGCAAGCAGTACTATGCTGACGCCAAGGGCCAGATTGCCAAGAACACGACCAAGACCTTGAACGGGATCAAGGTTTCCTTTGACAAAAAGGGGGCCGTCAACAACAAGGTTGACTACGCCCAGCTTTTGCGCGACCAGGTTGAATTCCTGACCGCGGTTGACTTGAAGAAGAACGTCAAGTACGACTGGACTGAAGCCAAGAACGGCTACCAGGAGTCAGCTGTCCACGAAATGGCCCAGCTCCTGGCTCAAAAGGACGTCAACGATGACGATGCCGTCATCTCCTCATTAATGGAAAAGAACAGCTCCATGCCAGGCAAGGTTTTGACAACTTTGACCATGAACGTGGGGCAAAACGGCTACACGGCCAGCCAGTTCTCCAAGGCCCTGATCGCCAAGCTGGGCTCAGCTGACGCGACCAGCAGCGTGGTTGGCGCGGGCTACTACAACGGGACTTTGGCAGCCTTGATCTACCAAGCAGCCAGCCAGGCCAAAGCCAAGCAAGCCGCATCAGCCATTTCAGCCGATGTAGTCAAGGCCTACAACTCAACGACTGTTGCTAAAGGCTTGACCGATGGCAGCAAGATGCCGGCAGCCGACTTGGCCAAATTGGTCAGCGGCGTATCAAGCAGCCTGCTGACGGGCCCAGAAGGGACCGCGATCAGCGACCAAGTCCTGACGACCATTGAAGCTGGTTTGGCTGGGGACGCTAAGGCCTTGACCGGCGTAAGCAACTACTACGATGACAAGGGCACGGCCTACCACTATGAATACTGGCTTGATGGCGCGGACAGCGCGGCTAAGCTGGCCAACTTCCTGGCGCTCAACAGGGGCGTCAAGTATGGGCAAAGCCTGAAGGTCAACTACTCAGCTACCTTGACCAAGGGCGAGGAAGCAGCAGTTGAACCGGTCAACGAAACGCCAGCAAGCAAGAAGTCCAAGGACGAACTGGACCTGGCTTACCAGACTGGGACTGAAACCGGCTTGAAGTATGAGCCGGTCACGGTGCAGAAGATTGCCGGGATGACCAAGGACACCATCCGCGGGGTCGACATTTCAACCTACCAGGCTTTGATCAATGCCGGCGTGAAGTTCTATGACTTTAACGGCAAGGAAGCCAGCCTGATCAAGGTCCTGGCTGACGCGGGCGTCAACTGGATCCGCCTGCGGGTCTGGAACAACCCATACAACGCGGCCGGTCAAGGCTACGGCGGCGGGAACACCGATGAGGAAAGCCTGATCAAGATGGCTAAGGAAGCCAAGCAGTACGGCATGAAGCTTTTGGTCGACTTCCACTACTCCGACTTCTGGGCTGACCCAGCCAAGCAGCCATTGCCAAAGGCTTGGAAGAACTTGTCCGTCAACGCCTTGAACGAATCAATCTCTCTTTACACCAAGAAGGTCTTGCGGGACTTGGCGCGTGCCGGGGCTTCCGCGGATATGGTGCAGGTCGGCAACGAAGTTACCAACGGGGTCTTTGGCCTTTACACTGACCGTGACCACAACGGCACTTGGCAATCATTGTGGCTCAGCGCCAGCGGCGACCAAGCAGCCAAGTATTTGGCAACTGCCGCCAAGGCGGTCCGCGATGCCGCTCCACTGGCCAAGATCGCCGTTCAGCTGGAAACGCCAAACATCGACAAGTACCGGACGATTATGACCGTCTTGAAGAAGAATGGCGTTGACTACGACTACTTGGGAACTTCCTACTACCCATTCTGGTCAACGGGCAACGGCAACGGGACTTACAAGGGCAAGGACCTGGGGACTGGCGCCAACACGCCGGACAACCTGCTGGCCGTGGAACAGATGGCCAAGGAAGAATTTGGCAAGCCAACCGTCGTTCTGGAAACCGGCTGGCTCAACGTCGACTCAGAAGACGGCGACGGGGAAGGCAACTCAGTCAACAGCGTGCCAAACGGCGTTAAATACGCGGCCAGCCCCCAAGGACAAGTCGACGAAATGACCGACATGTACAAGGCGATCGTCGCTGGCGGCGGCTTGGGCGCCTTCTACTGGGAGCCAGCCCAAATTCCTGTCAAGGCCGGCAACGAAAACTGGAACTACAACGACCAGATGTCCAACGCCATGGGCACTGGCTGGGCCGCCAAGTACGCGATCGGCTACGCGCCTGACTCCGTAATGTTCTACAACGGCAAGGAGACTTGGGGCGGCTCAACTTGGGACAACGTTGCCTTGTTTGACGACAAGGGCTACCCGCTGCAGTCATTGATGATGTACAAGGGCTTCCTTGACGGCTACAAGACGGCTTTTGAAAACACTGCTTCAGCCGCTGACGTCAAGCTCAGCGCGGTTTACGGCACTGACGGGGCCAGCGTGAAGGCTGAAAACGTCCTGAAAGCCGGCCAAAGCGTCACTTTGCCAAATTACCTGACCAGCGCCGCGGCTGAATACTTGAACGGGGTCAAGGGGACCGAAATCCCAAGCGCTTCCTTGAAGGCGGTCTTCAATGGCTTGGATGGCAACGCCGATGCCATTAAGGGCGCGTCCTTCACTGGCACTGATGGCAGCAAGTACCACTACGAGTACTGGCTTGAAGGCCAGACGGCCGCTGAAAAGCTGGCCAACTTCTTGAAGGCCAACGCGGGCGTCAAATACGGCGACCCAGTCAAGATCAATTACACTGCCACTCTGATCAAGGAAGATCCAAAGGAGGTCAGCGTAACCTCAATGGCCACTCCGGTTCTGACCAAGGTCTGGGGTCTTGATGGCGTGACGATCGACAAGCCGCTGACTGCGGGTGCTGCTTTGCCAGCTGCAGACGTTAAATCAATCCAAGACCTGGTTGCCAGCTACCTGACTGGAACCAAGGGCGAGGCAATCGCAAGTTCAGCCTGGGACAAGATCAAGGATGCCTTCAACACGGGCGTCAACGGCAATGATGTCTTCACGGTTACTTTTGCCGGCGGGAGCAAGTCAACCTACCGCTATGTCTACTATCTTGACGGCACTGACCTGGAAAGCCTGAACAAGGACGCGAAGTACGGCGATTCAGTCAAGCTGAATGTTTCGGCTTCACTGAAATGGATTGCCAATGTTTAAACGTTGAATGGAAAATGCTCAACAAGCTGATGTTGGGCATTTTTTTGAGAATTAAGCAAACCAAGTCAAAACAAAGCTCAATATCAGAAGAGCACCATAGAAAAATAGAGGGAAAAGGTTATGAAGAAGCGGATTAAGCACTTTAAATCCAATAAGAGTTTGACTGCGGCTGGTCTGGCCTTGCTGGCCACTGGCCTGGCCGTTGGCAATGCCAATGCCGTCAAGGCTGACGCGGCAACTGATTCCAAGCCGGCGGCAACCGTTGAGACGACTAAGTCGGCGGCTAATTCAGATACGCCGGCGGCCGCGCAAACGACCACACAGACAACCGCGGCCACACAGACAACCGCGGCGACGCAGCCGACCACACAGCCGACCACGGCTGCGCAGACAGCTAAGACGCCAGCCGCGTCAACGACCACGGCTGTTAAGGCCACACCGGCTAAGGCTGCGTCAACGGCCACGGTGGCTAAGTCCAAGTCAACGGCGACTAAGGCAGTGAAGGCAGCCAAGGCGCCGGCAATTCAAACGGCCCAAAAGGCAGTCGCTGCTGCGCCAGCGGCTCAGCCGACCAAGAATGCCTTTAAGACGTCTTCTGGCCTGACTTTCTACTACGATGGCAACGGCAATGTGGTTAAGAACCAGTTCATTACCGTTGATGGCAAGCAGTACTACGCCGATTCAACGGGGAAGATTGCCAAGAGCACGACCAAGACTCTGAACGGGATCAAGGTTTCGTTTGACAAGAAAGGCGCCGTCAACAACGGGGTGGATCACGCCCAGCTTCTGCGCGATCAAACGGAATTTCTGACGGCGGTCAAGCTGAAGAAGGGGGCCAAGTACGACTGGACCGAATCCAAGAATGGCTACCAAGAGTCAGCTGTCCACGAAATGGCCCAATTGCTGGCCCAAGGCGACGTCAAGGAAGACAATGCCGTCATTGCTTCACTAATGGAAAAGAACAGCTCCATGCAAGGCAAGGTTCTGGCGACTTTGACGGCCAACGTTGCCAAAAGCAACGAAACTGCCGCTCAATTTGCCAAGGATCTGGTTGCCAAGCTGGGGAATGCTGACGCGACTGGCAGCTTTGTTGGGGTTGGCTACTACAAGGGTACCTTGGCCGGCCTGATCTACAAGGTTGAAGCCGTTGCCCCGGCCAAGCAGGCCGCCTCCGCTTTGGCCCCAACGGTTAAAAAGGTTGATGGCCAAGACAAGGTGAAGATCCAAAATGGCCTGAAGGACGGCCAAGCCCTGAGCAGCGAGGAAACGAGCAAGCTGCAAGCCAACATTTCCGCCGCCCTCTTGACCGGACCAGCTGGAACTGAGATCAGCCAGGACGTCTTGACGGCGATTGAAGCCGGACTTGGCGGGGATGATTCAGCCGATGTTGGCACGACTGACTATCTTGATGAAACTGGCAAGACTTATCATTACGTCTACTGGCTGGACGGGGCTGACAGCGCCGCCAAGCTGGCCAACTTCTTAAGCCTCAACCAGGGCGTCAAATATGGCGAAGCCATCAAGGCCAACTTCACAGCGACTTTGACTGAAGGGACCGGCAACAATAGCGATGCGGTCAATGAGACGCCAACCAGCAAGAAGACGGCTGACGAAATTACCGCTGCTTATCAAAACGGGACTGAAACCGGCTTGAAATACGAGAGTGTCAAAGTGGAGAAAATCCCAGGTCTGACTGACGAGATGGCCCGCGGGGTGGACGTGTCGACCTACCAGGCCATGCTCAAGGCTGGCGTGAAGTACTATGACTTTAATGGCAAGGAAGCCGACCTGTTTGACGTTTTGAAGGAAGCCGGCGTCAACTGGGTTCGCCTGCGTCTTTGGAACGATCCCTACAATGCAGACGGCAACGGCTACGGCGGCGGGAACACCGACGAGGAAAGCCTGATCAAGACGGCCTTGCAGGCCAAGAAGTATGGGATGAAGGTCCTGCTTGACTTCCACTATTCAGACTTCTGGGCTGACCCAGCCAAGCAGCTTTTGCCAAAGGCCTGGAAGAACCTGTCCAAGGCTGAATTAAACGAGTCCGTTTCCCTTTACACTCAGAGGGTTCTGGGCGATCTGGCCAAGGCGGGTGTTGCTCCAGCCATGGTTCAAATCGGCAACGAAATTACCAAGGGCTGCTTCGGCTATGATGCTGACCAATTGACCGGGGGAGATTGGAACAAGTTCTGGCAAAGCGACTACGGCACGACCGTTGCGGGCTATTTGGCAACGGCGGCCAAGGCAGTCAGAAGTGCTGACAAGGACGCCAAAATTGCCGTTCAGTTTGAATCGCCAGACGTTGACCGCTACCGGATGATCATGACGGTCTTGAAGAACAACGGCGTTGACTACGACTACTTGGGGACGTCCTACTATCCATTCTGGGGCAGTTCCAACAACAATCCGGACAACCTGCTGAAGGTGCAGGAAATGGCCCAAAAGGAATTCGGCAAGCGGGTAGTCGTCATGGAAACCAGCTGGCTGAACAACGTCAACGACTCCGACGGCACTGGCAACAACATCGGCTACGCTCCAAGCGACTATGCGATTGGACCGCAAGGGCAGGTTGATGAAGTGACCGCCCTCTACAAGTCCCTGGTCCAGGGTGGCGGCGTTGGGGCCTTCTACTGGGAGCCGGCCCAAATTGCAGTCAGAGCCGGCTGGAACAGCTGGAACTACAACAAGCAGGTGGCCAACGTCTTAGGTACTGGCTGGGCTTCCAAGTATGCGATCGGCTACGCGCCTGACAATGAAATGTACTACAACGGCAAGGAAACCTGGGGCGGTTCAACCTGGGACAACATGGGCCTGTTTGATGACCATGGCTACCCGCTGCAATCATTGCTGGTCTACAAGGGCATGATGGAAGGCTACGCGTCCCCAGAAAACGTGGCATCAACCGTAACGACGAAAGTCAGCGCCGTTTACGGGGCTGACGGAATCCAGTTGCCAGAGGCCAATGCCTTGAAGGCGGGGCAAACCGTGACCTTGAGCAACTATTTGACGGCAGCTGCTGGCGTTTATTTGAATGGGACCAAGGGCACCGCGATCAGTGAAGGATCCCTGAAGGCCTTGTTCAATGGCTTGAGCGGAACAAGCGATGCCATTAAGGGTGCCCAGTTCACTGACGCTAGTGGCAACAAGTACCACTGGGAATACTGGCTTGAAGGCAAGACAGCAGCCGACAAGCTGGCCAACTTCTTAAAGGCCAACAGCGGTGCCAAGTACGGGGAGGCCTTGACGGTTAACTATACCGCGACTCTGGTTAAGGACAAGCAGAATTCCGTTTCGGCAACTTCAAGTGCAGTTCCAGCTTTGACCAAGGTTTGGGGCCTTGACGGCGTCACGATCGACAAGCCGCTGACTGAAGGATCAGCTTTGCCTGAAGCTGATGCCAAGGCGATCAATGCCCTGCTGGCAAGCACCCTGACCGGCGAAAAGGGCGAAGCCATTCCAAGCTCGGCCTGGGACAAGGTCAAGACGGCTTTGGCTAATGGCGTCAACGGCAATGATGTCTTCACGGTTGCTTTCGCCAGCGGAAGCAAGTCGACCTACCGCTACGTCTACTACCTTGACGGCACTGATCTGGCTGACTTGAACAAGGACGCCAAGTATGGTGATTCAGTCAAGCTGAACCTGACGGCTTCATTGAAGTGGCTTGCCAACCTTTAACGAATAAGCGATCATTAGAAAAGCACTCTAGATCACGTGATCTAGGGTGCTTTTTGGTGCATCGCTGCATCTGCTATGGAAAAATATCAAAATCAAAGGTCAAGCTGATTGTAATTTTCTATCAACTAACTATATCGGATAATCAGAGATTGCATGATAATTTAGGTCAAAATGAATGCATAAACAGTTATGGATTTCAAGATGGGAGTTTCAAGCTAACGGACCCGGCTGCGACGGATGGCAACCGGGACTGCTCGTTGGGCCAATTGCCGGTAGCCTAATGCAATTAAGACGGCTGCCGCGGTCAAACCGAAAATTCTGGATAAAAAAGTCATAGCGATTACCTCCTCGGAAAAATTAACTGATTCGCAACTTCTTCTTGAAGTTGTGCCTTTATCATAGCCGAAGTCTGTGACCATCTTGTGAACATTACCCTAAGAAAGCATGCGTTTATCTTAAGAAGTTGTCAACAAGGCAAAGAAAAAGGACCTGAAATTTGCTTCAGGTCCTTTAAATATGCTGATGATTAACGGAAGTTGGACTTAACGACGTACTTGCCAACAGCAACGATGTAGTACTTCTTGCCTTTAATCGTAACTGCTGAGCCATAGGTCTTGTGCTTGCTGTTCTTCTTCCAGGTCGTCTTGCCTGAGCGGACAGCCTTGCCCTTGGACTTCTTGTAGACGTAAGCGTTCTTCTTCAAAGTCCGCTGGGTCCCGTCGGCGTTTGCCGCAACGACAAAGGCGTTGGTGCCAACTTGGTAGTACTTCTTATTGTCCAAAGTAGCACTGGCCAAAGCGTAGAGCTTCTTGCCTTCAGCGTAGGCAACCGTTGTCTTTTGCAAGTCCTTGGTGTAGGCGATAGAGCCGTGCTTCAAGGTAATGTACTTGCCGTCGGCGTTGACCGCGCGGACGTACTTGTTGGTCCCGATGCGGTAGAACTTGCTGCCGGCCAGGGTTACCTTTTCGTAAGCGTAAAGCTTCTTGCCAGGCTTGTAGCCTTCCTTGGTGGCCTTGGCGTTCTTGTCGTAGACCAAAGTGCCGACCTTCAAGGTGATGTACTTGCCGTCAACGTTTGAGGCTCTGATGTATTGGCTGGCCTTCTTGGAGATCTTGTAGAACTTGGTCGTCCCGCGGGTCAGAGTGCCATAGGTGGTAATCGTCTTGCCGGCCTTGATGGTCTTGACGCCCTTGATGCGAACGGCTTTGCTATTGTAAACGGCTGAGTTTCTTTGAACCTTCTTCTTGGCTACGGCATTGGTCGTAGTGATGTTGGTGTAAGACTTGCTTGGCAATGCCCCTAAAACCATGTCGGCCTTGAAGGCGTCAGTCCCCAAGCTGCTTACGACGAAGCTGGCGCTGCCTTTTCCGGCCTTATAGGCACCGGTAAAGGTGTAGGTTACCTTGCCATTCTTGTCAGTGGTCGTCTTGGCCTTCTTGCCGTTTAAGGTCAGGTCGCTGTAAACGGCACTGTCCTTGTCCAGGCTGAAGCTGAGCGTGGTCAGCTTGCCATTCTTGATGACCACGTTCATCATGGTTGGCAGCAGGCTGGCTTCAGTTGAGTTGACGTTGCTGCCGACATCGTAGAATTCAGCACTGACAGCGTAAGTGCCATCGCGGTATTCAATGGACTTGGTCGTCTTGACTGCGGCAGAAGCAACGCCGGCGCTGACTGCTGGGGCCAGGCTGACAACGGAGGTTGCCAGTGACAGGGCAGTCAGCAAAGACTTAGTAATTTTTCGCAATTTTTACCTCCTAAGAACATAACACAATGATCTTTTCCGTTTTTAATTATCGTACTTAAAGGCGCATTTGACAATAGAATCCGGCCCGTTTTCCGTTGCTGATTGGCAAAGTTTTTTCCTTTATATGCTGAAAAAATTGTCATATTTGTTTACGCTTGCAAAAGGTGCTAGGATTAAAGTGAAAAGGTGAGAGCATTTTGCCTAAATGGTGGCCACATGCCAGATGGATCAGTTGCACAGTTAGCCCAAGAGAAGGGGGTAATTCGTCATGACCAGAACCCATGCCAAGAAAGCCTATCGCAAAGCCCGCCGCCAGCGGCAGCTAGCCTGCCCAAGCGGGAAGAAGGCCTTTAAGACCAAGTTTGACGCGGACCTGTTCCTCTACCGGGAGCAAGCCGCCATGCACTCGATGGAAATCAACCACGAGCACTGGCACAAGATGCCGATCCGGGCCTACCTTTGTCCTTACTGCAAGCATTACCACGTGACCTCGATGTCGAGCGAGCGCTGGGGGCAGCTGCTCAAGCAGGGACATTTGGATTGAGAAAAGCGAGTCAGCAAGCTGCTGGCCCGCTTTTTTTGCTTACGGATGCCTTATAGTATAATTGACTTAGAATTTTGCATAAAAACGGAAAGGAAAAGACTTATGGCAGAAAGAATCAACGCTTGTTTTTACGACATCGAGTCGCTGACCAATGCCTTTACCTTGTCCTGCTACCGGCCTGATGACGGCCGCGTCGACATCTATTACTTGGTTGATGACCCGGCCTTGATGGACGGGGACAGCATGGACTTCAAGAAAATGACGGCTGCCCGGATCCGGCAGAAGAACCAGAACTTTGCCGGCCAGGTCTACTACCAGAATCTGCAGGGGCAAAAGGCCAACGAGCGCCTGGCCATGACTTTTGGCGTCTCTGACGCCCATTACGTCAATGATCCAGACGCTGAATCCAGTTTTCCTGATGCCTTCCGTCCCATCTGCGACACTGACCCGGACTATCGCCCGGAAAAGGCGCCATGGCTGATGGGCTACAATTCCAGCAACTACGACCTGACCATGCTGGCCTACTACTTCAACTTGGTCTGGCAGCCTGGGGAAGACGGCAAGCGGTCCCGCTTCAAGCCCACGACCGCCAGAATCATGCGGGCCTTCAATGATGAGCTTTTTTCCGGCCGCTACATCGGCAACATGCGCCTCAGACTCTGGAATGACCAGACGCTGGGGATGATTGCCAAGAACTTCATCATGAGCGGACGGCAGATCGATGTGGCCCAGCTCAACGAGCGGCAAAGGCGGGTCGGCCTCAAGCGCCTGCTGGGGATGCTGGGCTGGCAGATCCTGGAAAGCGACAAATTGCGCCCAGGGACTGACCGTTTGCGGAATGAAGACGAGCTGGCTGACTTGATTGCCTACAATGTCTCAGACGTCGTCAATTTAAAGGAGCTTTTCCTGCATCCCTTCTACCAAGGCCAGTTCATTTTGAAAAAGGGCCTGCTGGAACGCTACCCCGACTTGGTCTATGAGGAAAAAGGAAGCAGCTATCAGCCAAACGTCTCGCCTAAAGCGGTCAGAAAAGACCGGCTGACGATTGACTCAACTTCCGCCAACTTCGCCCGCAAGACCTTGTGCCCTTATGGCCGCTTGAAGGACAGCCGCTGCGTCTCCTTCCTGTATCCAGCCAAGGAGGTCTGCCAAAAGACCGGCGAAAAGCAGCGCGATATCCTGGAGGAAAGCCGGGACTTTTTCTACGGCTTGTTCAAAGAGTCTGACCTGCGCGAGAAGTTCGACCGGGTTTATGACTTCTACAAGCAGTTCGCGGGGAAGAACTTCAACCCCAGCAAGGAGTACCAGGAAGACTACGGGGACGAGGCCTTGCCAGTGGCTGATCTGGCCCAGCTGAAGACCGGCGACACCAACTTGTTTTACTATGAAAAAGATGGCCGGCCGTCGACCTGCTACATTACTTTTTCAATTGGGGGCCTGCATGGGTCGGAATACAACCGGGACTTGTTTGAAAAAGACCACCAGGCCTGGGAGCAAAAGACAGCGGATTTGGCTTACGTGAAGCGCAAGTTTCCTGATCCGCTGGCCCTGCGCCAGGCTAAGACCGTTGAACTGCCAGACGGGCGGGTGGAAAAATACAACGCCTTTTTGACCAGCAAGGCTACGATCAAGGCCATGTCGGCTGCCAAGCCCGAAGAGCTGAACCAGTTCTGGAAGGACTTCAAAGACGAAGAACCGGCAGTCTTCAAGCTGACGGGCGGCAAGGTCAAGCTGAACGAGCGCTACGCCTACACTTCCGCTGACCTGACCAACCACGAGGACTTTACCTCCTACTATCCAAACATGCTCCGCCGGCTGAATGCCTTTTACAACGAGAAGCTGGGAGAAGACCGCTACACGGCGATCTTCCAGAGAAAGCAGGAATTGGACGTCTTTCGGAAAGACCCCAAGGCCAGTCCGGAAGAGCGGCGGATGTACAATATCGAGCGGGAAGGGACCAAGCTGATTCTGAATTCCGCCACTGGGGCGGCTGACCCGCGGGATGAGCATACGCCGTCGGTGATCCGGATGAACAACCGCATCCGCTCCATGCGGATTATCGGCCAGCTGTTCACTTACATGATTGGCCAGGCGCAGACCTACTACGGGGCCAGAATCGTTTCCACCAACACGGATGGCCTGTACTCAGTCTTGGAAAAAGGGCTGAATGATAAAATTCTGGCTGATGAAGCCAAGCAGATCGGGGTCGAGATTGAGCCGGAAGAGCTGTACCTGATTTCCAAGGACTCCAACAACCGGATGGAGCTGGCCAGTCCCGCCCTTGATGCCGCGGTGTTATCCGCTTCCGGGGCCAGTCTGGCCTGCCGTAAGGACACTTCCCCGACCAAGTCCTTGTCCCATCCGGCCATCATCGACTGGGCCTTGAGCGAATACCTGCGCCAGGCAGCCGCCAGCGGCACTTTGAGCGCCCACTTTGACCGCGAGCTTGGTCAAAAGATCATGGCCAAGATTCCAGCGGCCTTTCCAGACCCGGCCCACCGCCTGCGGATGTTCCAAAACGTGCTGGCCTCCAACCACAGCCGGGAAAAGGCCAGCTGCATCTTTGGGGTTGACCCGGCGGAAGCTTTTGACTTGGACGACCCTAGTCAAGTCTGCCCGGATCCCTTGATCATGCAGCGCTACAACCGGGTCTTCATCTGCAAGGATGACTCGCCTTTGACCGTGCACCTGTACGCGGCCACGGCCAAGAAGGTGACGCCGGCCATGCAGAAAAAGCGCCAGCGGGACGGCGAGCCTTTGCTGCAAGATGACCAGACCGCCCGCCTGGTGCTGGAGGCCAATGGCTTTAAGAACCTGGGCCGGGGAAGAGAGGCGGCCGTCAAGCGGATTCCAAACTTGAATCCGGCCTGGTTCATGCACCTGGAAAACCGGGCCATCAACCTGCTGGATCCAGAAGCCTCCGGCCAGCTGCTGGACTCGCTTGACCTTGACAAGTACCTGGAGCTGGTGGAAAGCGCCTATGAGAACAATTGGCGCAATTTGACCCCAGCTGAGTAAGGCAGAAGGCCATGTTTTTTGCTAAAATAGATAGGCCAAAAAAGATAAATTCGCTAATGCAGGCAAAAATAGCAGCAATTAATTCCAGGAAGAGAGGGGATTACTCGCGATGACCAAGAAGATTATGGACAAGGACGGCATCCGCCGGGCCTTGACAAGAATGAGCTATGAAATCGTTGAACGCAACCAGGGGACGGAAAATCTGGTCCTGATCGGGATCAAGACCCGGGGCTGGTATCTGGCCCAGCGGATCGCGGACCGCTTAAAGCAGATCGAAGGGCATGAGCTGCCCGTCGTCTCCTTGGACATTTCCGGCTACCGCGACGACTTGAGCCAGGAAGAAAAGGAAAAGGCCATGGAGAGCTTTGAAACGCCAGTCGACTTGACCGGCAAGACCGTCATCCTGGTCGATGACGTCCTTTATACGGGCCGGACCATCCGGGCGGCTTTAGACGCCATCATGGACCAGGGGCGGCCAGCCAAGATCGCCCTGGCGGTCCTGATCGACCGCGGGCACCGGGAGCTGCCGATCCGGCCGGACTTTATCGGGAAGAATATCCCGACTGCCGCCAGCGAGGACGTGCAAGTCTACGTGCAGGAAGCTGACGGCGAGGATGCCGTCAAGATCAGTGAAGGTGAATAGAGAATGGCAGAACAGTACTTTACAGAAAATCCAACCACGGCTCATGACGAGCAACAGGTCAACTACCACTTGCAAGGGATCAGCCTGAATTTGACCACCGATGCCGGCGTTTTTTCCAAGAACCGGGTTGACTATGGGTCAGGAGTCTTGATTGAGCAGATGCTGGAGCAAGAGCCGGCAGCAGGCAAGATTCTGGACCTGGGCTGCGGCTATGGCCCGATTGGTTTGTTTGCCGCCAAAAAGTGGCCTGACCGGCAAGTGGACATGGTCGACGTCAATGAGCGGGCCCTGGCCTTGGCCAAGCGCAACGCGGCCGCCAACGGAGTCAAGAACGTCCAGATCTTTGCCTCAGACCGCTATGAGCAAGTTGCGGCAAGCGACTATGCCATGATCGTGACCAACCCGCCGATCCGGGCGGGCAAGAGCATCTGGTCAGCCATGATCGAGCAAGCCCCCCAGCACCTGGCTGCTGGCGGCCTGCTCTTGGTCGTGATCCAGAAGAAGCAAGGCGAACCCAGTGCCCGCAAGCTGATGAAGGCCAAGTTTGGCAACTGCGAGATTTTGACCCGGGACAAGGGCTACTACATTTTAAAGAGCGTGAAGAACTGATGTATACGAGCGAAGAAAAGAAGCGCTACATGCAGCTGGCCTTTGCTGAAGCTGAAAAGGCCCGGGTCCAGGATGAGGTGCCGATCGGCGCCATCGTCGTGGGACCGGACGGAACCGTGATCGGGAAGGGCTACAACCGCCGCGAGCTGGATGAGGACGGGACGGCCCATGCCGAGATGCTGGCAATCCGCCAGGCCTGCCAGGCCCTTGACTCCTGGCGCCTGATCGACTGCAGCCTGTTCGTGACCCTTGAGCCTTGTGCCATGTGCGCCGGGGCCATCATCAACTCCCGGATCAAGGAAGTCTACTTCGCGGCCATGGACCCCAAGGCCGGCGCCGCGGGCAGCGTGGTGGACTTGTTTGCCGTTGAGAAGTTCAATCATCATCCGGCAGTGGTCCGTGGCCTGTTCAAGGAGCAGGGCGCCCAGATCTTAAAGGACTTCTTCCGCCAGATCCGGGCCAAGCAGAAGGCTGCCAAGGAAAAAGCGAAAAAAGCCCAAGAAAATGACTCAGAAAATTGCCAAACGGAGCAGTTTAAGATACAATAGTTGTCGGGCAATGTTTGTCTTCCGAAGCGTGTCAGGACCGGAAGGTAGCAGCACTAAGGTTGTTCAGGCATGTGCCCTTTATTTTGAAATCAACAAGCTCTTAGCTCCTCGGAGCTAGGAGCTTTTTTAATCGCAAGCAAAGGAGCAAGCAAAGAGAATGGCATATCAAGCTCTTTACCGGAAATGGCGGCCCCAGACCTTTGACGCGGTCGTCGGCCAAGAGGCTATTACTGATACCCTGAAGAACGCGATCAAGCGCGGCAAGGTTTCGCACGCCTTCCTGTTCGCCGGTCCCCGGGGGACGGGGAAGACCTCTTGTGCCAAGATTTTTGCCAAGGCCTTGAACTGCTTGAATCTGCAGGACGGGGAGCCCTGCAACGAATGCGCCAACTGCAAGGCGGCTGACGAAGGGGCCATGCCGGACATTCTGGAACTTGACGCGGCCTCCAACAACAGCGTGGAGGACATCCGCGACCTTTTGTCCAAGGTCAGCTACAGTCCCAATCAGGGCCGCTGCAAGGTCTACATCATCGACGAAGTCCACATGCTGACCATGTCAGCCTTCAACGCCCTCTTGAAGACCTTGGAAGAGCCGCCGGAGAGCGTGGTCTTTATCCTGGCCACGACCGAGCTGCAGAAGGTGCCGGCCACGATCATCTCCCGGACCCAGCGCTACAACTTCAAGCGCATCTCCAAGCAGGACCTGGTCAAGCGGATGAAATACATCCTGGATCAGGAAGGGATCAAGTATGAGGACAAGGCCCTGTCCGTCATTGCCCAAGTCGCTGACGGGGGGATGCGGGACGCCTTGAGCATCCTGGACCAGCTGATGTCCTTTGAAAAAGAGCAGCTGCTTTACCAGGACGCCCTGGAAATCACTGGCTTTGCCGCCAGAGAGCAGATCGAAAAGATCCTGCTGGCCCTTTTTAAGGAAGACGCGGCCAGCGCCTTGACTTTAGCCAAGGAGGCGGCCAAGGACGGGGCCAGTCCCCAGAACATCTTAAGCGAAATCATCAGCCTGGCCACGGAAGGGCTGCTGGCGGTCAAGACCCAGCAGGACAGCGGGAACTTCTTGACTCCGGACTTCTACCAGACCCTGCTGCAGGTGCGGGAAGGGCGCTTTTACCAGGTGATCGACCAGGCCAACGATGCCTTGAACAACCTCCGCTTCACCAACCAGCAGCAGATTCCGTTGGACGTCTTCTTGGTCAAGGCCGCCAGCGGCCAAAGCGTGCAAAAGGAGCCGGCCCAAAGCCAAGGATCAGTGGCCGTGACCGCCGCTGACCCAAGACTGGCCCAGCAGGTCGACCAGCTGACCCAGCAGGTGCAGGCCTTGAGCCAGCAAGTCGCGCGCCTTAGCCAAGGGCGGGCGAATGGCGGGGGCAGCCTGAGTCCAAATCATGTCTTCAGGCTTAACCAGACCCTGTTTGACGACAAAAAGAAGCAGGACCTCTTGAGCAGCCGCACCCAGTCCGGCCAAGGCAAGGCGGCTGCCCCAAGCCCGCGGTCCTTCAAGTCCTCAAGCGCGGACGTCAATGCCGTTTTGGCCGCCGCGACCCGGGCTGACCTGGAAGAAGCCAAGAACTTGTGGGAGCGGGACCTGCCGTCGGAATTGACGGGGCCAGACCAGGCAGCCTTGAAATTCCTGGAGCCAATCGCGGCCGGGAACGGAAAGATGCTGCTGAAGGTCAAGAACGATGCTTGGCAGGTCGGTCATGACCCAGACGGCTTTTTGACCGAGCTGAAGGACCTGCTGGAGCGCTTCACCAAGACCCCATGGACCTTGGCCCTGGTCGAGGAAGCAGAATGGCCAAGCATCCGCCAGGCCTTTATCAAGGAGCACTTCGCCAAGAAGAAGCCGGCCCCAGCTGATTCGCCAGCCGAGCAGCCAGCTGCAGAGGCAACGGCTGCGGAAACAGGGCCCGTGCCACCGGAAGCACCGGCAGAAGCAGAGCCGGAAGTGGAGCCTGACAATTCCGATGTCGTGGACAAGGCCCGGGAAGTCTTCGGCGACCTGGTTCAGGTAAAAGATTAACGATTCTTAAATATTGCAAAAAATCGCAAAAAACGGGCTTTTTGCTCTAGGAAAAGCCCGGATTAGCGCTAAAATATTGTCATAAAAGGAGTAATTTACAATGAGTAGAAGACCAGCTTTCCCAGGCATGGGCGGCATGAACATGCAACAAATGATGAAGCAAGCCAAGAAGCTTCAAGAACAGATGGCCCAAGAACAGCAGACCATCACTGAGCAGGAATTCGTTGGCAAGTCAGCTGACGACATGGTGGTTGCCACTTTCACCGGTGACCGGCACTTGAAGGAGATCGCCATCAAGCCGGACGCCATTGACCCTGACGACCCTGACATGCTGCAGGATTTGATCATTGACGCCGTCAACAAGGGCTTGACCCAAATCGACCAAGCTACCCAAGCCAGCTTAGGCAAGTACACGAAAGGCCTGATGTAATTTGCAGTACCCATTGCCCATTGCCCATTTGATCGATTCATTCATGAAGCTGCCCGGGATCGGGGAAAAGACCGCGACCCGGCTGGCTTTTTACGTGATGGACATGCCTGAGGGTGACGTCAAGGAATTTTCAGAGGCCCTGGTGGACGTGAAGCAGAAATTGACGACCTGTTCAGTCTGCGGCAACATCACTGAGCACGACCCCTGCGAAATCTGCACCAATCCTAACCGCGACCGGTCAACGATCATGGTGGTGGAAGAGCCCAAGGACGTCATGGCCTTTGAGAACATGGGCGAGTACAACGGCTTGTATCACGTGCTGCACGGCGTTTTGTCGCCGATGGACGGGATTGGGCCGGAAGAGATCAACATCAAGTCGCTGATCGTCCGCCTGCAGAAGAACGACGCGGCCAAGGAGGTCATCCTAGCCTTGAATTCAACGCCTGAAGGCGAATCGACTTCAATGTATATCAGCCGGCTGATCAAGCCGGCCGGAATCAAGGTGACGCGCTTGGCGGCCGGCCTGGCCGTTGGCTCTGACATTGAATATGCCAACCTGATCACGCTCAAGCGCGCGGTACAAGGAAGGACGGAACTCTGATGTCAAAAAGAAGATCCGACAAGATCAAGCAAGCAGAAGATGCCAAATTGATGGCCGCGGTGGAGAAGATCCAGCAGGAAATCAGCCTGAACAAGGGCCTGGACAATACCACCCTGGACATGTCTGACGACAACATCATCACGGACAAGGTATTGCGGGCAGAGTATGCCTTCTTGTACGATGAAGCCCGCTACCGGCACGCGAGCTACACCGGCGTGACCAACGCGATTTCCCAATGATTGAGCGGGAGCAGAATATCTCTAACGAATAATTAAAGGCTTCTAGAAGTGAAAAACTTCCGGAAGCCTTTTTTATGTATTTCAAATCACAGCAGAAAGCTGCTGAAGCTCAAAAGTCCCTAACTGCCATAATAACATTGAGTTTTTTCCTGTCCTTTGAACCAACCCCCTAGATTTGGTGCAAGATATGACTGTAAATACTAGCGATAGTTCTGTAAAATAGAACGTAGAATATCGGAAGGAATATGCAGCAAAATGACAGGATATTTTATTACTTTTGAAGGCCCAGACGGCGCCGGCAAGACGACCGTGATCAATGAAGTCGTCAAGCAAATCCAAGCTTCTTGCAAGCGGCCGATTCTGGTGACCAGAGAGCCCGGCGGCTCCAAGATCGCGGAAAAGATCCGCCAGATCATTCTGGATCCCGCCAACACGGAAATGAACGCCAAGACTGAGGCCCTCCTTTACGCGGCCAGCCGGTCCCAGCACGTCAGCGAGATCATTGAGCCGGCCTTGAAGCGCGGGGACCTGGTGATTTCCGACCGCTTCGTTGACTCATCCCTGGCTTATCAAGGCAAGGGGCGGGGCCTGGGCATCAAGCAGGTGCAGGCGATCAACGACTTCGCGACGGGCCACCTGCAGCCGGATTTGACGATCTTTCTGGATCTTGACCCGCGCCTTGGCTTGGCCCGCATCAGCCGGGCAAGAGCAGGCACGGAAGACCGCCTGGAACAGGAAAAGCTGGCCTTTCACCAAGAGGTCTATGCCGGCTACCAGGAAGTCAACGCCCTGCACCCGGACCGGGTCAAGCTGGTCGATGCCAGTCAGGAATTGCCACAAGTCGTGGCGGCAAGTGTTAAACTAATTGCAAGCACCTTACCAGAGATTTTTGAAAAGTAAGAAGCAGGCCTGCCAGACAGGCTTGCCAGACAAGGGGGATTTGCTCATGAAAATGATTATCGCTATCGTGCAGTCAGAAGACGCCAGCCGCCTGCAGGCGGCATTTGTCGATCACAACATTAGGGCGACCAAGCTGTCATCAACGGGCGGCTTTTTGCGGGAAGGCAACACCACTTTCCTGGTCGGAATTGCCGACGACAAGGTTGAAGAAGTCCTAAGCGTGATCAAGAAGCATTCTGAGCAGCGCGAGGAATTGATTACGCCGGGCCTGCACCCGGGAATCTCCTTTGAGCAGCAGATCGAGCCGGTCAACATTACTGTGGGCGGGGCCACGGTCTTTGTCCTGCCGGTTGACCGCTTTGAGCAGTTCTGATGATTGACATCAAGAAGGTGGGCCAGGACCAGGCCCAATTGCTTAAGCAGGCCGCTGACAAGGACCAGCTCTCGCATGCTTACCTTTTGGCGGGCAATGACGAGGAACTGGCGGTCAACACGGCCTATTGGCTGATCTGCTACCTGAACTGCACGGGCGTCCAGAAGCCGGATGGAACCTGTGCCAACTGCCGGCGGATCTTGGAAGGCAACCACCCCGACATCCGCTTGGTTGACGTGCCGGACAAGCGGCAGACCATTTCAATTGACCAGGTCCGGGAATTGAAGCAGGAATTGATGAAGCGGCCCGCGGAAGGAACCTACCGCTTTTTCATCATTAACCATGCCCAAGCCCTGACCCTGCCGGCCGCCAACGGTCTGCTCAACCTCCTGGAAGAGCCGATCGCCCCGGTGATTACTTTTCTGGTGGCCAATAACGTCAACCAGATTCTGCCAACGGTCAAGTCAAGAACGCAGATCATCAATTTCAGCCAGGTTCAGGTCAGCGACCGGACCAGCTTCTTGCTGGAGAACGGGCTCAGCCAGGAGGAAATCGACCTGCTGGGCGAGACAGCGGCTTTTGACCGTCAGCTTAAGTCCTTTTACCAAGAGCTGCAGGGGCAGGATTCGCTTTCGCTGATTACGGCCCACCAGCTGGCGGCCAGCATCAAGAAGCAGAAGCAGGCCAGCGGGGTCTTGGAGAAGTACGTCTGGATCATGCTCAAGCGCTGGGCCAACGAGGACTTGGACCAGGCGGCCCTGCGGCCGGTCGCGGCCAGCCTGTTGACCGACTTGATGAAAATCGACCAGATGCGGCAGAGCAACGTGAACTTTTTAAGCAGCTTGGACTATTTGGCCTTGCAGCGGCAGAAATGAAGGCAGGTAACGGAATGGATCCATATTCAAAATTGCAGCAGCTTCAGCAGCAGATGGAGCGCATGGTGAAGAGCATCTCTTCCCTGCAGCAGGAAGTGCTGGAGACGCTGAAGGAAAACACGGAATTAAAAGTTGAAAACCAGCTCCTGCGCGAGAAACTGGACAAGATGTCCGTCAACCGTCCGGAGCATGAGGGCAAGACGCCAAGTGGCATTGAAACCTTGAAGCAGATCTACAAGTCGGGCTACCATATCTGCAACATGTACTATGGCACCCACAAGGATCCAAGCGCCGATTGCATGTTTTGCCTGGACATTTTAGATAATTTTGGAAAGAAGACAGGTCACAAATAATGCAAATTCAAAGCAGCTACGGGGATGAACAGGCAGGCAAGCTCTACTTGGTGCCAACGCCAATCGGCAACCTGGAGGACATGACCATTCGGGCCAAGAAGGTCTTGCAGCAAGCTGACTATATCGCCGCCGAAGACACCCGGACCAGTGGGATCATGCTGGACCGGCTGGGCATCCACAACAAGATGGTGGCCTTCCACAAGTTCAACTCCAAGGAAAAGGCGCCAGAGCTCATCAAGTTGATGCGGGAAGGGGCCGTGATTGCCGAAATCAGTGATGCCGGAATGCCGGTCATTTCTGATCCCGGCTTTATTTTGGTCCAGGAATGCATCAAAAACGACATTCCAGTCGTTCCGCTGCCAGGTCCGTCCGCTTTCGCGACGGCCCTGATCGCTTCCGGCTTTGACGCCCAGCCCTTTACCTACTATGGCTTTTTGCCGCGCAAGAGCAGCCAGCAAAAGCCCTATTTTGAGCAGATGAAGCAGGCTATGGCCACCTCAATTTTCTATGAGGCGCCCCACCGCCTGGTCAAGACCTTGGAAACGGCCGCGGCGGTTTTTGGCCCGGACCGGCAGATCGTGTGTGCCCGGGAATTGACCAAGATTCATGAAGAATTCGTCCGCGGGAGGATTCAGGAAGTGCTGGACCACTTCCAGGAAGTCGCTCCCCGGGGTGAATTCGTCGTGCTCGTTGCTCCGGCCACTGAAGCAGTCCAAGCCCTGAGCTGGGATGACCTGGTTAAGCTGGTGCAAGAGCTGACTGAAAAGGGCGTATCCAAGAAGGACGCCATCAAGCAGGTGGCCAAGGAGAACAAGGTTTCCAAAAACGAGCTTTATGACCGCTACCACCAGAAGTAGCACTTTTGGCTTGTGCTAAACTAAAGATTAGATTGCAATCAAGATGAGGCATGCAATGAAGTTTTACAAGGATTACCGGGTGCAGTATGATGACTGCGATGAGACCAAGCGCTTAAAGCTGACGACCATGATCAACATGCTGATGGAGGTTTCCGAAGCCCAGCTGGCCAATACTCTGGGCAGCGCCAAGGCCATGAATGAGCAGGGACGCGGTTGGGTCGTCACCCAGTATGAGTTCCACGTCAAGCGTCTGCCAAAAGCCCTGGAGGCGGTCAAGGCCTGGACAGAGGCGGCTGGCTACAACCGCTTTCTCTGCTACCGGGACTTTGGCATGGAGGACCTTGAAGGCAACGAATTGCTGACGGTCCACAGCCAGTGGGTTCTGTTTGACCTTAAGCTGCGCAAGATGCTGCCGACGGACCCAGACTTGGTCAAGGGGATTGGAGCGCCGAAATTGGCCAAGGTGCCGCGCTTTAAACGCCTGCGGCCACTGGAAGCGTATGACTCCTCCCACGTCTACCGGGTCCGCTATTATGACCTGGACACCAACCACCACATGAACAATGGCCGCTACTTTGACTGGATCGTTGATACCTTGCCGCGGGACTTTTTAAATCAGCACGTGCCCGTGCGGATTGATCTGCGCTTTGACAAGGAAGTGCAGTACGGGGATGAGGCCCAAAGCTGGCTGAAGTTCACGCGGACCAGCCAAGAAGAGTGCCTGTCCCAGCACCTGATCAAGGTAGGCGAAGACGACATGGCCCTTTGTGAGATAGCCTGGCGCAAGTCTTTATGATTTAAAGTTGCTTTTGTGCTTTAATAAGGCTTGATTCTGATTTATCGATAGCCACGGTTTTATTCACGGAGGATTTACAAATTGAAGACTGAATCAAAGACTTTGGGCAAAGTTAAGTTTGGCGCCAAGCTGGAATTGCGCGACGTAATTCTGCTGGGCATGGTGATTGCCATCAAGATCATCCTGGGCAAGTTTACGGTCGGGAGCCAGCTGCTCCAGGTCGGCTTGGGCTTTATCGGCAGCGTCATGCTGGGCTACTTGTTTGGGCCGCTTTGGGGCTTTGCCGGCGGTGCGATCAGCGACCTGGTCAATTCAGCTATTTTTGGCAACATGGGCGGCTTTTTCATCGGCTTTACGCTGACGGCTGCCGTTGGGCCAATGATCTACGGCTTCTTCTTCTACAAGAAGCCTGTTCAGATTTGGCGGGTCATCGCGGCCACTATCGTGGTTGCGATCGTCTGCAACATTGGGATGAACACCTTGTGGCTGCACATCATGTACAACATGCCATTTATGAAGACCTTGGGCGTTAGAATCGTCAAGGAAATGATTGCTCCTTGGATTCAAATGGTCGTGACCTGGTTTGTGCTGCAGGCCCTGTCACGCGTTGACGCCAGATTGAGAAAATAAGTTAGAAATTGGGGATTCCATTTAATGAAGATTTTGAGCATTTCAACGGCCACCAGCGACTTGAGCGTAGCCTTGAATGACGATGAACAGATTATTAGTGAAACGGTCGAGCCAAACAAGCGCAACCACAGCGTTGACCTTGATCCCGACATCGACAGGCTACTGCAAGAGCAGGGCCTGTCCTTGAAAGACATTGACCGCTTCGCCGTTGCCATTGGGCCGGGCTCATACACCGGCCTGCGGGTTGGCTTGACCACGGCCAAGATGTTTGCCAGCATTTTAGGCAAGGATTTGGTGGGAATTTCAACCCTGCAGGCCCTGGCCCAGAACTTTGCCGGCCAGGAGGCTCTGGTCGTGCCCGCGCTTGACGCCCGCAACCAGAACTTTTTCGCTGGCGCCTACCGTCAGGCTGAAGCAGTCATTCCAGACGGCCACTATGCTTTAAGCGAGCTTTTGGACCAGCTCAAGGACCAGGGGGACAAGAAGTTTATCTTCCTGGGCAGCAACTTCAGCAAGTACATGGAAATGATCAAAGACCAGCTGGCTGACCGCGAGCTGATTTTTGCCAGCGGAGACGAGAACCTGCTGCACGCCGGCCAGGTTGGCCGCCTCGCGGCCAAAGCCGCGCCAATCGATCCTGACCAGGCCGTCCCGAACTACCTGCGCCGGACCCAGGCTGAATATGACTGGCACAAGAAGACCGGCCAAGCTTTCGCGCCTGACAGCGAATACGTCGAAGAAGTATAGACAGCTGATCCAAATGGGATTGTTTATGTCGCACGTCGCGCCATTTAAGCCGCGCCAGGTCATTATCAGGGGCCAGGCCTACCAGATCAGGCAGGCTGAGGCCAATCGCCGCCAGATCAGCCAGCTCCTGTACCTGGAAGCTGAAGACTATGATGGAGCGACCCCTTGGGATGGGGAGGCTTTTAAAAGAGAATTGACCAAGCCAAACTGCCTGTATCTGGCCTGCTATGCCGGCGACCAGCTGGCCGCTGCCATTGGCATGCGCTTTGGCTATGTTCAGGCCCACATTACCTTTGTTGCCGTCGCTCCGGCCAGGCAAGGACAGGGGGTAGCCGGCTGCCTGCTCCGCTTGATGATCGACCTGGCCAAAGCCGCCGGCTACAAGCGCCTGACTTTGGAGGTCGCGGTTGACAACCAGCGGGCAATTGCCGTCTACCGGCATTTGGGCTTTGAGGAGAATTTTAAGCGCGAAGGCTACTATACCCATCCTGACGGGTCAACGATGGACGCCTTGGAAATGATCATGTACTTAGGAAGAAAGAAGCAATGAATTTGAACGAGAAGAAAGACATTCGCATCTTGGCTTTTGAAAGCTCCTGCGATGAAACCTCAACCTCAGTCGTCAAGAACGGCTCAGAGATCGAGAGCCTGGTCGTGGCCACCCAAATCAAGAGCCATGCCCGCTTTGGCGGAGTGGTTCCGGAAGTGGCCAGCCGCCACCACATTGAAGTAATTACCCAGATTACCCGGGAAGCTTTGGCTGAAGCCGGCTGCACTTGGCAAGACATTGACGCGATCGCCGTCACTTACGGGCCAGGATTGGTTGGGGCCTTGCTGATCGGGATCAACGCCGCTAAGGCCGCTTCAATGGCAACAGGCATTCCGCTGATCGCCGTGGACCACATCATGGGCCACATTTCGGCCGGCCAGCTGGCAGACACGATCGCATACCCAGCCTTGGCCCTGCAGGTTTCCGGCGGGCATACTGAAATCGTCTTGCTGAAGGATCCAACCCACTTTGAAATTGTGGGCGATACCCGTGATGACGCGGCTGGGGAAGCCTATGACAAGATCGGCCGGGTTCTGGGCGTCAACTACCCAGCCGGCAAGACCATTGACCAGTGGGCTCACCAGGGCAAGGATACTTTCAATTTCCCGAGAGCCATGATTGACGAAGACAACTACGACTTCTCCTTCTCTGGCCTGAAGAGTGCCTTCATCAACACCTGCCACCATGCTGACCAGCTTGGCCAGAAGCTGGACAAGTATGATCTGGCGGCCAGCTTCCAGGCCGCGGTCGTTGACGTCCTGGCGGCCAAGACCATCCGGGCGATCAAGCAGTACCAGCCAAAGACCTTTATCATGGGCGGCGGGGTAGCCGCCAACTTGGGTCTGCGCGAGCGGATGGAAGAGGAGATCAAGAACTTGGCCCAGCCGCCGAAGGTCGTCCTGCCGCCGCTTAAATTGTGCGGCGACAACGCGGCGATGATTGGGGCAGCGGCCTACAACCTGTACAAGGAAGGCAAGTTTGCTGGTCTGGACCTGGATGCCGATCCTTCATTGGAACTCCCATACGCGGCAGACTATCAGTAAGAATGCCAAAAAAATAATTGAACGCTACAGAAAACAACTAAAAACAATTCAGAATTATTTGCCAATAAGCAAACGAAAGGGCATCCCTTCACTGGGGATGCCCTTTTGCCGTTAATCGATTGTTGATGTTGATATTTTGCGGATTTGGATCTGTTAAAAACAAATCCTGTTTATTGTAAGCCAAAAGAACAATTTAATCAAAATCTTCCAGCTTCAGGGAATTTTCTTCCCATTGGGCGCTGACCTTTTCCAATTCCTCCTGGACCGCGGTCAGGTCTTCCTGCAGGGGACCAAGCTTGGAGAAGTCGGCAGCGATGGCTGGATCAGCCATCTGCTGCTGGATGTCGGCTTCCTTGGCTTCCAATTCGGCTAATTGCTGTTCAGCCTGGTCGACCAGGCGCTGGAGCTTCCGCTTTTCTGAATCCCGCTTCTTCTGCTCCTGGTAGGAGAGCTTGCTGTCGCTGGTCTTGACCAGCTGGGGAGCTGCTGGCGCCTTTTCTGCTTCGGCTTGGGCCTGCTTGGCCTTCTCATCCAGATAGTAGGAGTAGTTGCCCTCATAGATCTTGGCGTGGCCGTCCCGGACAGCAACGATCTTGTTGGCCAGCTGGTTGATGAAGTAGCGGTCGTGGGAGACGAAGAGGAGGGTGCCGTCATAGCTGGCCAGCGCCTTCTCCAGGACTTCCTTGGCTTCGATGTCCAAGTGGTTGGTTGGCTCGTCCATCAAAAGGAAGTTGTCGTGCTCCATTGACAGAACGGTCAAAGTCAGCCGGGCTCTTTGCCCGCCGGAAAGCTGGCTGACCTTCTTGTCGATGTCCTTGGCCGTGAACAGGAAGGAGGCCAGAATGGAGCGGATGTCTTTTTCATCCATGTCTCGGTGCTTGTCCCAGATGGTGTCGATGACCGTCTTGGAGTAGTCCAGTCCCTGCAGTTCCTGGTCATAGTAGCCAATGTCCAGGCTGGCCCCGTACTTGATGGAGCCGCCTTTTGGCTCTAGCTGCTTGACGACCGTCTTCAGCAGGGTGGACTTGCCGATCCCGTTGGGGCCAATCACCGCGACCCGGTCGCCCTTGTTGATCTGGAAGTCGATGTCGCGTAGCATCACCTTGTCAGGGTAGCCGATGGTCAGGTCCTTGAGAATCAAGACTTCCTTGCCGGATGGTCTGGCGCTCTTGAAGCTGATCCGGACCTTGCCGGAATGCTTAGGCGGGTCAATCAGGTCCATCTTCTCCAGGGCCTTGCGGCGGCTTTGGGCCTGCTTGGTCGTGGAGGCTCTGACGATGTTCTTTTGGATGAACTCTTCCTGGCGCTTGATTTCCTCCTGCTGCTTCTCAAAGGCAGCTTCCTGCTGCTGGTCGCGCAGCTCGCGCTGGGCCAGGTATTGGCTGTAGTTGCCCTTGAAAATGGTCAAAGCCCCGTGGTTCAGCTCAAAGATCTGCGTGGCCAGGTGGTCCAGGAAGTACTGGTCGTGGGAGACCGTGACGATGGCGCCAGGGTAGTTCTTCAAGAAGGCTTCCAGCCAGTCCAGGGTGTCCAGGTCCAGGTAGTTGGTCGGTTCGTCCAAAAGCAGCAAAGGCGGCTTCTTAAGCAGGAGCTTGACGAAGCTCAAGCGGGTCTTCTCCCCGCCAGACAGGCTGGCAATCTGCTTTTGCCAAGCAGCCTGCGGAAAGTTGAAGCCGTTGAGCATGGACTTCATTTCGGCCTGGTAGGTATAGCCGCCGGCCTGTTCAAAACTGAACTGGGCCTGGTCAAGCTTCTTGAGCAGGTCCTGGTCTTCTGGATGGTCAGCGACCGCGTACTGCAGCTGCTCCAGCTGCTTGCCTTGGTCAATCAGGGGCTGGAAGACCGTAATCATTTCATCCCAGATGGACTTTGACTCGTCAAAGTCGTGCTCCTGGGCAATATAGCCCAGCTCAATCCCCTTGTTGACCGTAAATTCGCCGTGGGTCGCTTCCTGCTTGCCGGTCATGATTTTCAACAGGGTGGTCTTGCCGACCCCGTTGGGGCCAACCAGGCCGATCCGGGCGTTGTTTTCAATTGTAAAGTTTACGTTGCTGAATAATGGAGTCGCGCCAAAGCGCTGCTCCAAGTCATGTCCTTGTGCAATTATCATATCTTTTTTCACCTTGTCACATTCTATCATACAGTAGGATTATAAAGGAAAAAGATTGAATTTTATTTTGTGAAAAAGGTCCTATTTTTTGTGTAAAAGCAAATATTGTGAAATTGCATCTTGTCAACTGACGGGAAAAACTATTATTATAATAAGTGATTGATTAGAGATTCACATTCACAAGACAAATGAAATGGGAGGCTTTTTATGAGCAAAATTAAGATTCCCAAGGCTACGGCAAAACGCTTGCCGCTCTACTACCGCTACTTGCTGCTCTTAAATGATGAAGGCAAAGACAAGGTTTCCTCAACTGAACTGGCGGAAGCAGTGCAGGTAGACAGCGCCTCCATCCGGCGCGACTTTTCCTACTTTGGGGCCTTGGGCAAGCGGGGCTATGGCTATGACGTCAAGAACCTGCTGAGCTTTTTCAAGAAGATTCTGAACCAGGACACCTTGACCAACGTGGCCCTGGTCGGGGTCGGCAACCTGGGCCATGCCCTGTTGAACTACAACTTCAAGCGCAGCAACAATATCAGAATTTCCTGCGCCTTCGACATCAACCCCGAGATTACCGGCAAGATCATGCAGGGCGTGCCGGTCTACTCCATGGAGGAAATGAAGAAGCAAATTGCTGACCAGCAGATCCGCATCGCGATCCTGACCGTTCCCCAGTCCACGGCCCAAAAGACGGCGGATGAAATGATTGAAGCCGGCATCAAGGGGATCATGAACTTTACCCCGATCCGTTTGTCTGCGCCAAGCGGCGTGCGGATCCAGAACGTGGACCTGGCTACGGAGCTGCAGACTTTGATCTACTTCCTTGATTCCGACCAGCTGGCCGAAAAACAGGCTGAAAATGAGCAAAATAAATAGACAAATGGCACTTTTTAGCACTCGAAGCTAAAAAGTGCTATTTTTTTCTTGCATTCTTTGCAAAAAGGGCTTATTATCATACTTGTAAGTTAGCACTTGGAAAACACGAGTGCTAAACACTTTGATTAAGACTATTATTTCAGGAGGGACAAACGTGTTACAACCAATTGGAGATCGCGTGATCGTTGAAGTTAAGAAAGAAGAAGAACAAACCGTTGGTGGCATCGTACTTGCTTCCAACGCTAAGGAAAAGCCAACCCAAGGCAAGGTTGTTGCCGTAGGTGCTGGCGCTTATGCTGAAAACGGCAGCAAGCTTCCTATGACCGTCCAAGAGGGCGATGAAGTCGTATACGACAAGTATTCTGGCACCAAGGTTAAGTATGAAGGCCAAGAATACTTGGTATTGCACGAAAAAGACATTTTGGCAATCGTTAAATAATTTAAGGAGTGCAGATAAAAGATGGCAAAAGACATTAAGTTTTCAGAAGACGCAAGACGTTCACTTTTAAACGGGGTTGACAAGCTGGCCAACACGGTTAAGACCACTTTGGGGCCTAAGGGCAGAAACGTAGTTTTGGAACAAAGCTATGGCAATCCAACCATCACCAATGACGGCGTAACCATCGCCAAGGCCATTGAATTGAAAGACCACTACGAAAATATGGGGGCCAAGCTGGTTGCGGAAGCTGCTTCAAAGACCAACGACATCGCCGGTGACGGTACGACGACGGCTACGGTTTTGACCCAAGCAATCGTTCAAGAAGGCATGAAGAACGTCGTTGCCGGGGCTAACCCAGTTGGCATCCGCCGCGGGATTGAAAAGGCCACCAAGGCTGCCGTAGACGAATTGCACAAGAACAGCCACGAAGTTTCCAGCCGGGACCAAATTGCCCAAGTTGCTTCTATTTCAAGTGCTTCAAGCGAAGTCGGCAACCTGATCGCTGACGCCATGGAAAAGGTCGGCAACGACGGCGTCATCACCATCGAAGACTCCCGCGGGATTGAAACTGAATTGAGCGTCGTTGAAGGGATGCAATTCGACCGCGGCTACCTGTCACAATACATGGTAACTGACAACGACAAGATGGAAGCCGACTTGGAAAATCCATACATCTTGATCACTGACAAGAAGATCTCCAATGTCCAAGACATTCTGCCATTGCTGCAAGGCATCGTTCAACAAGGCCGTGCCCTCTTGATCATTGCTGACGACGTAACTGGCGAAGCTTTGCCAACCTTGGTCTTGAACAAGATCCGCGGGACCTTCAACGTCGTTGCCGTTAAGGCTCCTGGCTTTGGTGACCGCCGCAAGGAACAACTGGCTGACATCGCTGCCTTGACTGGCGGTACGGTCATCTCAGACGACCTTGGCCTGGAACTCAAGGACACCAAGCTTGAACAATTGGGTCAAGCCCGCCGCGTAACGGTTACCAAGGACTCAACCACGATCGTTGACGGCTCAGGCTCAAAGGAAGCCATCCAAGAACGCGTTGACACTATTAGAAAGCAAATCGAAGTTACTACTTCCGACTTCGACAAGAAGAAGCTGCAAGAACGCTTGGCTAAATTGGTCGGCGGCGTGGCAGTCATTCACGTTGGTGCCGCAACTGAAACTGAATTGAAGGAACGCCGCTACCGGGTTGAAGACGCCTTGAACGCTACCCGCGCGGCCGTTGACGAAGGCTACGTAGCCGGTGGTGGTACTGCTTTGGTCAACGTTGAAAAGGCCGTAAGCGAAGTCAAGGGTGAGACCCCAGACGAACAAACCGGGATCAACATCGTTTTGAAGGCTTTGACCGCTCCTGTTCGTCAAATTGCCCAAAACGCCGGCAAGGACGGCTCAGTCGTCGTTGAACACCTGCGTCACGTTGATCCAGAAGTCGGCTACAACGCTGCAAATGACGAATACGTCAACATGATTGACGAAGGGATCATCGACCCAACCAAGGTTACCCGTTCAGCTTTGCAAAACGCTGCTTCAATTGCCAGCCTGCTTTTGACCACTGAAGCTGTCGTGGCTGAAATCCCGGAAGACAAGCCAGAAGCTCCTGCCGCTGGCGCTCAACCAGGAATGATGTAAACTGACTGAAAAGACAACAAGACAAAGAATTACTGCAAGAAGAGCTTAGCCCTGGGCTAGGCTCTTTTTGTCGTTTTTGGATTTGCTGCTGGCGGGATAAACGTTTGTTTGGAAAAATAATGTATAATAGAAGGCAACTGAATTACGTGAGGGAGATCTTTAATGCCAAAGAAAGCCACGACTCCAATGATGGAGCAATACTACAAAATCAAGGAACAGTACCCGGATGCCTTTCTCTTCTACCGGGTCGGGGACTTTTACGAATTGTATGAAGACGACGCGGTCAAGGGCTCGCAGATTCTGGAGCTGACCCTGACCCACCGGTCCAATAAGTCAGCCAATCCGATCCCAATGGCTGGGGTGCCGCACATGGCCGTTGACTCCTACGTCAACACCCTGGTCGAAAAGGGCTACAAGGTGGCGATCTGTGAGCAGCTGGAAGATCCCAAGAAGGCCCAGGGAATGGTCAAGCGGGGGATTATCCAGCTGGTCACGCCCGGGACGCGCATGGCTTCAGGCCCGGAAGATGGGGCAGAAGCCAACTACTTGACCAGCGTCATCGCCAAGAAGAGCGGCTATGGCCTGGCTTACAGCGACTTGTCTACGGGGGAGATTTTTGCCACCCACGTCAAGCGGTTCGCTGAGGTTTTCAATGAGCTCCTGTCCTTAAGAACCAGGGAAGTGGTTTTTGACGGGCAGATGAAGCAGGATGAGCGCGAAAGCCTGCAAAAGTCCAACATTACCATCTCCGTGCCGGCAGAGCTTGCTGGGGAGCATGCTGAAATTTCTTATGCTGAGCAGAACCTGACCGACTCCCTGGAAAGAGCCGCGACCAGGCAGCTGGTGGTCTACCTTTTGGCAACCCAGAAGCGGAGCCTGGCCCACCTGCAGGCAGCTGAAAGCTTTGAAGTCGGCCAGTACCTGCAGATGTCCAATACCGTCCAGCGGAATCTGGAATTGACCCGGTCAGCCACGACCGGCAAAAAGCAGGGCTCCTTGTTCTGGGTCCTGGACAAGACCAGCACCGCCATGGGCGGCCGCCTGCTTAAGCAGTGGCTGAGCCGGCCGCTCTTGAGCCAGGAGAAGATCAAGCGCCGGCAAGACTTGGTCCAGGCCCTGCTGGATGAATACTTCAGCCGGGAAAATATCGTCGATGCCTTGAAGGGCGTCTATGACCTGGAGCGGCTCAGCGGGCGGATTGCTTTTGGCAGCGTCAACCCGCGCGAACTGCTGCAGCTGTCCCGGACCTTAAATGCCGTCCCGGCCATTCTCCAGGCCTTGAGCGAGTCAGGCAATGAGGTCTTGGCCAGCTATGGACAGGCAATCGATCCTTTGGGCGAAATCGCGGAGACCATCCAGAATACGATCGTCGATGACCCGCCGGTTTCCAGCACTGATGGCGGCATTATCAAGGCCGGCGTCAGCGAGGAGCTGGACAAGTACCGTGAGGTCATGAACGGCGGCAAGCAGTGGCTGGCCCAAGAAGAGCTGGCTGAGCGGCAGCGGACCGGGATCGACAACCTGAAGATCGGCTACAACCGGGTCTTTGGCTACTTCATCCAAGTCTCCAAGGGCAACGTCTCCAAGGTGCCGCAAGACCGCTACACGAGAAAGCAGACCCTGACCAACGCCGAGCGCTACATCACGCCGGAATTGAAGGAGCATGAAAGCCTGATCCTGGAAGCGGAAAGCCGGTCAACGGACTTGGAGCATGAATTGTTCGTTCAGCTGCGCGACGCGATCAAGCAGCATATTCCACAGCTGCAGACCCTGGGCCGCCAGCTGGCTGCTTTGGACGTCTGCGTGGCTTTTGCCAAGGTAGCGGAAGAGAAGAACTACTGCCGGCCAGTCTTCGTGGACCGGCAGGACCTTGAAGTCAAGAATGGCCGCCACCCGGTCGTTGAAAACGTTCTGGGCGCCGGCAACTATATCCCCAACGACCTGGAGATGGATGAGGATACCAGCATCTACTTGATTACCGGCCCGAACATGTCCGGCAAGAGCACCTACATGCGCCAAGCCGCTTTGATTGCCATCATGGCCCAAGTCGGCTCCTTCGTGCCGGCTGATTCGGCCCAATTGCCGATTTTTGACCAGATCTTTACCAGAATTGGTGCCGCTGACGACCTGTATTCCGGCAAGAGCACCTTTATGGTTGAAATGAGCGAGGCCAATGAGGCCTTGCAGCGCGCGACGCCAAGGTCCTTGATCCTGTTTGACGAAATTGGCCGCGGGACCGCCACTTATGACGGGATGGCCCTGGCCGGCGCGATCATCAAGTACCTGCATGACAAGGTTGGGGCCAAGACCCTGTTTGCCACCCACTACCACGAGCTGACCGACCTGGACCAGACTTTGCCGCACTTGAAGAACATTCATGTTGGAGCCACGGAAGAAAATGGCAAGCTGATCTTCCTGCACAAGATCCTGCCCGGTCCGGCCGACCAGTCTTACGGGATTCACGTGGCCAAGCTGGCTGGTCTGCCCAAGAAGGTGCTGCGGGACGCCTCCACCATGCTTAAACGCCTGGAGGCCCAAGGAGCAGGGGAGATCAATGAGCCGGTGGCTGAGCAGCTGAGCCTGTTTGCCCCAGCTCCAGAGGTCAGCGAGCCGGATCCACTGACGGAAAGCCGCCAGGATCTGCTGGATGAGATCAGCCAGGTGGACTTGAATGAACAGACCCCGCTGGAAGTCATGCAGCTGGTGGCTGACTGGCAGAAGAAATTAAAGGATGAGGGCTGAGCAGACTATGGCCAAGATTCATGAACTATCAGAAAACCTGACCAACCAAATTGCGGCCGGCGAAGTCATCGAGCGGCCGGCCAGCGTGGTCAAGGAGCTGGTGGAAAACGCCATCGATGCCCAAGCCACGCGGATCCGAGTGGAAGTCAAGAAGTCCGGGCTATTGGAAGTCGCCGTCCAGGACAATGGGACGGGGATCGCGCCTGACCAGATTGACCTGGCTTTTATGCGCCACGCCACCAGCAAGATTGCCAATGAGCATGACCTGTTCAATATCGCGACCTTGGGCTTTAGAGGCGAAGCCCTGGCCTCAATTGCCGCCGTTGCCCACGTGGAGATTCTGACGTCAACGGACGGGCAATTGGGTACCAGAGCCGGCTTTGCCGGCGGGGCCAAGACTTTCCAAGAAGACGCGGGCAGCGCCAAGGGGACCAAGATCACGGTCCGCGACCTGTTTTACAATACGCCGGCCAGATTGAAGTACTTGAAGAGCCCCAGAACGGAGCTCATGAAGATTGTCGACATCGTCAACCGGATCGCCTTGGGCCACCCTGAAATCAGCCTGACTTTGACCAGCGAAGGCAAGGTGCTTTTGCGCACTTCCGGCAACGGCAACCTCCAGCAGGATGTGGCCAACATCTACGGGCGCAAAGTTGCTGAGCAGATGGTCAAGATTGAAAGCGAAGACCCCGACTTCACGGTTTACGGCCTGGTTTCCAAGCCGGAATTGTCCAGATCCAGCCGGAACTTTATCTCCATTCTGTTGAATGGCCGCTACATTAAGAACTATGCCCTGGCCTCAGCCCTGCTGGACGGCTACGGGACCAAGCTTTCCGGCAAGAAGTACCCGATCGCGGTCGTCGCGATTGAGGCCGATCCGCTCTTGGTCGACGTCAACGTCCACCCGACCAAGGAAGAGGTCCGCTTGTCCAAGGAAAAGGAACTCAGCCGCCTGCTGACGAGCGCGGTGACTGACGCCTTGCTGGCAGGGGAGGAGGATCCCCTTTTCCGCCTGACTCCGTACAAAAATTCCACCCAGCAAGAGCAGCTGGAATTCAACCTGAACCAAAAGGTAGTCGATACCCGGCGGCCGGACACCTTTTCCTTGCAGGATGACCTGGCAGTCAGCGAGCCGGCTAAAGTGCCAGCGCCGGAGAAAAAAGCGCCCAAGGCGGGAAAAGCCGAATACGTTGATTTAAACCAGGTCAGAGAAGACGACCAGTATGTCCTGACCAAGACCTGGGACGCCAACGTGTTGGCCCAGCAGCAGCTTAAGCCTTTTGAAGAGGCCGTCAGCGGAGAAGCAGTCATCGCTCCCGTGGACAAGGTTCTGGCCAACAATATGCCGGCCTTGACGCTGCTGGGGCAGATCAATGGCTGTCTAGTGGCCGCCCATGAAGGCGACTTGTATCTGGTTGACCAGCTGGCTGCCCGCCGGCGCTTGGATTATGACGAGATCATGGACAGCCTGACCCAGGAGACCAACTACCAGCAAGGGCTGCTGGAGCCCCTGGTCTTTGATTTTGGCAGCCTGGACTACGAGCGCCTGCTGGATGCCTTGCCGCTGCTGGACAAGATCGGCCTGCACCTGGAAGACTTCGGGCAAAATTCCCTGGTCATGCGGACTTATCCAACCTGGCTGACTGGCGATCTGGAAAGCGAAGTCCGCGGCTTGCTGGACATCTTCTTGAATGGCCGGCAGATGACCGGGGAGAAGCTGCTGAAGGCGATTGCCGCCCAGGCAGCTGAAATCAACGCGGGCCGGCGGGTCAATTTGACCAATGCCGAGGCCAGTCAGCTGCTCGCTGCCTTGCGCAAGGCCTCAAATCCTTACCAGGACGCCAGCGGCAGAACCGCGGTCGTGCGCCTGAGTGCCAATGACCTGCGCAAGCTGTTCAACAAGTAAAGCAGAGACAAAGCAGATTAAAGACTGAGGATAAAAGCAGATGTATGAATATTTTGATGGAGTCGTGACCCTGATCACGCCTGGCTATATCGTCCTGGAAGCGGGCGGAATTGGCTATAAGATCTACAGTCCCGTTCCTTACGCTTACCATGAAGGCGACAAGGCCCGGGTATGGGTCGAGCAGGTCGTCCGCGACACCGGCATTACCCTGTATGGCTTTCGCAGCCAGCAGGACAAGGGCTTGTTTATGAAGCTCAACCAGGTTTCCGGCATTGGGCCCAAGTCGGCTTTGGCCATTATGGCGGCCCAAGACAACGGCGCCTTGGCATCAGCGATTGAGAACGGGGAAGTCAAGTATCTGACCCGCTTCCCGGGCATTGGCAAGAAGACGGCCTCCCAAATCGTCCTGGATTTAAAGGGCAAGATGGGGGCATACGTTGGCGAGAACCTCTTCAATGAATATGAAGACCAGCCAAAAGCAGCCGAAGCGGTCACGCCCGAGCTGCACGATGCCTTGCTGGCCTTGGCGGCTTTGGGCTACACCCAAAAAGAGCTTGATCGGATCACGCCTAAATTGGCCAAGCTGACTGGTCTGTCGGCTGACGACTACACCAGAAAGGGTCTGGCCCTGCTTTTGAAGAAAGCCTAGCTGGCAATTAGCGCAGCAGGAAAAGGAGAGATTGAATGACGGATGAACACATCACTTCCCAGGAGACCGTGGGTCCAGGGGAAGAAGCGATGGAATTGTCCTTGAGACCCCAATACCTGTCCCAGTACATTGGGCAGACCCGGGTCAAAAAAGACATGGAGATCTATATCAAGGCCGCCAAGCAGCGCGACGAGGCCCTGGACCATGTCCTGCTTTACGGCCCGCCTGGCTTGGGGAAGACGACCATGGCGTTTGTCATCGCCAATGAACTGGGCGTCAAGCTCAAGAGCACCAGCGGTCCGGCCATTGAAAGAGCCGGGGACCTGGTGGCCCTCTTGTCAGACCTGGATCCCGGGGATGTCCTGTTTATCGACGAAATCCACCGCCTGGCCAAGCCGGTGGAAGAGGTCCTTTATTCCGCGATGGAAGACTACTATGTCGATATCGTGGTTGGGGAGGGGCAGACGACGCACGCGGTGCACCTGCCTTTGCCGCCTTTCACCTTGATCGGGGCCACGACTTTGGCCGGCCAGCTGTCCGCACCTTTGCGCGACCGCTTTGGGATCGTGGAGCACATGCAGTATTATGAGGTCAAGGATCTGGAGGATATCGTCCTGCGCTCAAGCGCGGTCTTCCACACCAAGATCTCGCCAGAAGCCGCCCATGAACTGGCCCGCCGGTCCCGGGGAACGCCCCGGGTGGCCAACCGCCTGCTCAAGCGGGTCCGCGACTTTGCCGAGGTCAAGGGCGAAAGCGAGATCTCCCTGGCAACCACGGCCCAGGCCCTGCACCAGCTGCAAGTGGACAGCGCCGGGTTGGACCAGACTGACCGCAAGCTCTTGCTGACCATGATCATGAGCTATGGCGGCGGCCCGGTCGGCATCAGGACCCTGGCTTCCAATATTGGGGAAGACCGGGAAACGATTGAGTCTTTGTATGAGCCATATCTGCTGCAAAAAGGCTTCATCGTCATGACGCCCCGGGGACGCGTGGTGACCGGCAAGGCCTACCGGCAGCTCAATCTGCCGCTTCCTGGCGAAGAATAGGCGTAAATACTGCAAAAAAATTAGCGATACAGTATAATTGATGTTATCGTTCAAAAAACAAAGATTTATTTATGAGGTGGACTATATTGAATACTTTCGCATTAGCTGCGCAAGCTGGCAACGGTGCTGGCAGCCAGTTGTTCATGATCATTATTTTGGTGGTTTTGTTCGGTTTTACCTACTTCACCATGATTAAGCCGCAAAAGAAGCAGCAGCAAGAACGTCAGGAAATGATGAACAAGCTGCAAAAGGGCGACCAGGTCGAAATGGTTGACGGCCTGCACGGCAAGATCGACTCGATCAACGATGAAGACAAGACGGTCGTTTTGGACGCGGATGGGATCTACTTGACCTTCTCCCGCCTGGCAGTCAGAACCGTCTTGAAGAAGGCTTCAGCTGAAGACGCCAAGCCAGCAGCCGAAAAGCCTGCAGAGGCAGACGGCCAAGAAGCTGACTCAACTGACGAAAAGTAAACAAGCAATTTTAAAAACAAAACGTTTTTTCGCAACGTTTTGTTTTTTTTCGTGTCTGGAACTTGCTAAAATAAAAGCAGTTGAAACAATAGTTATTCTAAGGGAGACAAAATGAACAATATTCCAACAGTGATGATTATTTTTGGCGGCAGCGGGGATCTGGCCCACCGGAAGATCTATCCCGCCTTGTTTAACCTTTACCGCAGCGGCTTGATTCACGACAATTTTGCCGTGATCGGAACGGCGCGGCGGCCTTGGTCGCATGAATACCTGCGCGGGCAGGTTGCCGACGCGGTGCATGAGACCTACGGGGAGGTCGATGAAACTGACCTGGAAGCCTTTGCCAGCCACTTCTATTACCAGTCACACGACGTGACCAACGTTGAGCACTACGTGACCTTGAAGAAGCTGGCCCAAGAGCTGGATGAGCGCTACTCCTGCCAAGGCAACCGCATCTTCTACATGGCCATGGCGCCAAGCTTCTTTGGCACGATCGCGGAGCACATTGCCGACCAGAAGCTGACGGGCAGCGGCTTCAACCGCCTGGTGGTTGAAAAGCCATTCGGGACCAGCCTGGAGACGGCGGAAGTCTTGAACAAGCAGATCAACGGCTCCTTTGATGAAGAGCAGGTTTTCCGAATTGACCACTATCTGGGCAAGGAAATGGTGCAGAACATCTTGCCTTTGCGGCTGAGCAATCCAATGATCAAGAGCATCTGGAACAAGGATTGCATCAAGAACATCCAGGTGACCCTGGCTGAGCGCCTTGGCGTTGAAGCACGGGGCGGCTACTACGATGCTTCTGGTGCCATGCGCGACATGGTGCAGAACCACATCTTCCAGATCATTACCCTTTTGGCCATGCCAGAACCAGCCAGCCTGGCTGACACTGACATTCACGCGGCTAAGGAAGCTCTGCTGGATTCTTTGGAAATCCCTGATGAGGCGGAAGTCGCGGCTGGCTTTGTCCGCGGCCAGTACGGCGGCACCGAGACTACTTTTGCCTACACCAGCGAGCCCAACGTTGATCCTGAATCCAAGACTGAGACCTTCGTGGCCGGCCGGGTGAAATTTGACCAGGGGCCACTTGCCGGAGTCCCGATCTACTTCCGGACTGGCAAGGAAATGAAGGAAAAGCGGACCAGAATCGACATCGTCTTGAAGGACATGGCCGGCATTTACGGCGAAACCGGCGAAAACAGCATTACCATTGAGGTCGACCCGGCCAGCGAAATCTACCTCACCATCAACGGCAAGACCATCCAGGGCGGGGGCTTGCGCCGGGAACGCCTGGCCTACAAGTTCAGTCCGGAAGAGCAGGCCCAAGTCCCAGATGGCTATGAGCGCTTGATCCACGACGTTTTCGTCAACGACTCCACCAACTTCACCAAGTGGAAGGAGCTCAAGCGCTACTGGGAATTCGTGGACGCCGTTGAAGACGCTTGGCAGAAGCAGAACGAAAGCGGCCAGAAGCCGCTGACTTATGCCCCGTACAAGATGGGACCAGCTGAATCCAAGCAGATTTTTGCTAATCCAACCGACCGCTGGATCTACTGATTGATGAAAAAATAAATACGAAGAGACGAAATGAAAGATGAAGACCTGCTGCCGCGAAATGACTGTTCGCGGCGGATCATCCACCTGGACATGGATGCCTTCTATGCCTCAGTGGAAATGCGGGATCATCCGGAATTGCGCGGCAAGGCCGTCGTGATTGCCCAAGACCCCCGTCTGCATGGCGGGCACGGGGTGATCGCGACGGCTAATTACCGGGCGCGGAAATACGGGGTTGGCAGCGCCATGCCGGCCATCAAGGCCATCCAGCAGATTCCAAAAGAAGAGCTGGTCTTTGTCGACCCGGATTTTGCCAAGTACCATGCCGTTTCCGACCAAGTCCATGCCATCATGCACGAAGTGACTGACCAGATTGAAACGGTGGCCTTGGATGAAGCATATCTGGACGTGACCCAGAACAAGCTGCAGCGAAGCTCAGTAATTGAATTGGGCTGCTATATGCAGCAGAAAATCTATGCCGAGCTGCAGCTGACATGCTCTTTTGGGGCCAGCTACAACAAGTTTCTGGCCAAGATGGGGTCAGAGTACGCCAAGCCGTTTGGCCGCACCGTGATTCTGCCGCAAGAGGCGCGCGCTTTTTTGGCCAAGCAGGACATCAAGGAGTTTCCGGGCATTGGCAAGAAGACCCAGGCCGCCTTGCGGGACTTAGGCATCAACAACGGTGCTGACCTGCGAGCTTTTGGGACCAGAAAGCTGCTGGAGAAGTTCAAGAAGGCGGGCTACTATATGGCCATGCAGGCCTATGGCATTGACCTCTCGCCGGTCAGAGCCACGCGCCAGCGCAAGTCCTTGGGCAAGGAGCGGACTTTTGAGCCGGAAATCTATGATCCAGTCCAGGCCCAGACCTTGCTGCGCCAGTATTGCGGCGAGATTGCCCAAAGCCTGCAGGCGCGGGGACTAGTGGCGCGGGTTCTGGTCTTAAAATTGCGCGACCGGGACTTCAATACCATTACCAGACGCCAGCGGCTGCCAGCGGCAAGCAACAAGGCGGCGGACTTTTATCCAGTGGCGAAGGAGCTGCTGGACCGGGAGCCGGAGTTTATCGAAAATGGTCTCCGCTTGCTGGGGGTTTCCGGGGGCGACCTGTCTGGGGCGCGGTATGAAGAGATTTCCCTTTTTCCAACTGACGAATGAGAAAAAAGTGGCAGTTTAGCTTTGAAAATAGCGCGAGCCGGCTTTTTTTGCTAAAATAGGTAGCCGAATAAATAGGAGGTACCCATGAACACGTTTGACGAAATTTTAGGCAAAATCAAAGAATACGACACGATCATCCTGCATCGGCACACCAACCCGGACCCTGATGCCATTGGCTCACAAGCAGGCCTGGCCAAGTCCCTGCGCCTGGCTTTCCCAGAGAAGACCATTCTCTGCACGGGCGAAAACGACGTTGGCGACCTGGCTTGGATCAATACGATGGATGAAGTCAAGGACAGTGACTATGAAGGTGCCCTGGTCATCACCACGGACACGGCCAACACGCCAAGAGTTTCCGACAAACGCTACAACATGGGCGACTTCCTGATTAAGATTGACCACCACCCAGACGTTGACCAATACGCTGACATGGAATACGTTGACCCTACGGCCAGCGCGGCCAGCGAATTGATTGCCGACTTCATCGACCAGGAAAAGCTGCCGCTGAACCAGGAAATTGCCTTGGCCCTGTACGCCGGCATCGTTGGCGACACTGGGCGCTTTTTGTACGACGCGACGACCACCCACACCTTTGAAGTTGCCGCGCGCTTGAAGGCAACCGGCATCGATACTGCCCAAATTGCCCGCAGCATCAGCGAAGTTACCCTGGGCCAGGCCAAGCTGCAGAACCTGTCAATCGACAAATTGGCGATTGACGAGGAAACTGGCGCGGCTTTGGCGGTCATTTCCCAGGCTGACTTAAAGCAGCTGGGCGTCAGCCAGGCGGAAGCTTCCGCCTGCGTGTCCAGTCCTGGCCGCATCCGCGGCATTCTGGCCTGGATCGTGGCCGTGGAAAAGGGCGATGGGACCTACCGGATTCACTACCGGTCAAAGGGGCCTTTCATCCACAAGCTGGCTGAAAGCCACGATGGCGGCGGCCACGAGCTGGCCTCAGGCGCCAACGCCAAGGATGCTGCCGAAGTTGACCAGATCTACCGTGAATTGGTCGACGCATGCAAGAACTACAAGGAAGAACACCCGAATGACTAATATTTTTGAAGACACTCGTTTACGCCCTGAATTGCGGGCAGGCTTGGCCAAGATTGGCTTTAAGAAAGCGACCAAGGTCCAAAGCGCGGTCATCCCAGTCATGCTGGACCACCAAAGCGTGATCGTCCAGGCCGCGACTGGGTCAGGCAAGACCCACGCCTACCTGCTGCCGCTCTTGAACGACATTGATCCGGCAGACCAATGCGTGCAAGCTATCGTGACCGCGCCAAGCCGGGAGCTGGCTGACCAGCTCTACCAGGTGGCCCGCCAGTTGCGGGATGCCTCCGGTCTGGCAATCTCGATTGCCCACTTGGCCGGCGGGAGCGACCGCGACCGGCAGATCGCCAAGTTTGCCCAAAACAAGCCCCAGCTGATCGTAGCCACTCCAGGGCGGCTGCTGGACTTTGCCGATAAGAAGATCCTGGTCCTGGACCGGGTAAAGAACTTTGTCATCGATGAAGCCGACATGACTTTGGACATGGGCTTTTTAAGCGACGTTGACAAGGTGGCGGCCCGGCTGCCGAAGGACGTGGTCATGTCTGCCTTTTCAGCCACGATCCCGGTCAAGCTGGCCAATTTCCTGCGCAAGTACATGGCCAAGCCCCAGGAAATCGTAATCGACAACCCAGCCGTGATTGCCCCAACCATCAAGAACGATCTGCTGGACATCGGGTCAAAGGACCGCAAGAAGATCGTCTACCAGCTCTTGACCATGGGTCAGCCATACCTGGCCCTGGTTTTTGCCAACACCAAGCAAAAGGTGGATGAATTGGCGGCCTACCTGAGCGAAAAGGGCCTGCGCGTGGCCAAGATCCACGGCGGCATTACTGAGCGCGAGCGCAAGCGGACCTTGCGCGAAGTCAGAAACGGCCAGTTCCAGTACCTGGTTGCCAGCGACCTGGCTGCCCGCGGGATCGACATTGACGGGGTCAGCCTGGTCATCAACTATGAAATTCCCAAGGACCTGGAATTCATGATCCACCGGATCGGCCGGACAGGCCGCAACGGCCTGCCAGGCCATGCCGTGACCCTGATCCGGGAAGAAGAGATGGACCGGGTGGCTGGCCTGGAAAAGATGGGCGTCCACTTTGACTTCGTTGAAATCAAGGGCGGCGAGTTGACCGCGAGAAGCCACTACCGCAGAAGAGACAACCGCAAGTCGGCCAAGACCCGGACAGTCAATGCCCAGACCAAGGGGATCGTGGCCAAGGCCAAGCGCAAGAAAAAGCCCGGCTACAAGAAGAAGATCAAGCGGGCCATCCAAGAAGACAACCGCCAGCAGCGGAAACTGGAGCAGCGCCACGAAATGCGCCACCAAAAGCGCCTGCGCAAGCGCAAGCGCGAGCAAGGCCGTTGACAGCTGCCGGCTTAAAGTAGTAAAATTAATCTCGTTTAAGATATGTTTCTTGCTTTCAGGATTCAAAGAGAGAGCCAGGCCGGTGAGAAGGGCTTATCCCAGAGCAGGAAATGCTCCTTAAAGCGATCACAATTAGATAATTAAGAGGTAACAAGCACTGTTGCAATCAAGGTGGTACCGCGTTTCTTGAGCGTCCTTGAATTTCACGCGACTGTGCTTGTTTTTGTTTTTGTTTTATTTGTAGGAGATTTCGATGAAGAAATTAAACAGTTCTGAATTTCGGCAAATGTTCCTGGACTTCTTCCACGAACACGGCCACATGGTGATGCCATCAGCCAGCCTGATCCCGCAAGATGACCCAACCTTGCTGTGGATCAACTCCGGCGTTGCGACGATGAAGAAGTACTTTGACGGCTCCGTCGTTCCTAAGAACCGCCGGATCACCAGCTCACAAAAGTCAATCAGAACCAACGACATTGAAAACGTCGGCAAGACGGCCCGTCACCAGACCCTGTTTGAAATGCTGGGCAACTTCTCAGTTGGCGACTACTTCAAGGAAGAAGCGATTCCTTGGGCTTGGGAATTCCTGACCAGTCCAAAGTGGCTGGACCTGGACAAGGACAAGCTGTACGTGACCGTCTACCCAAAGGACACGGAAGCTCACCGCATTTGGCATGAAGTCGTAGGTCTGCCAGAAGACCACATCGTGCAGCTGGAAGACAACTTCTGGGACATCGGTGAAGGCCCTTGTGGTCCTGACTCAGAAATCTTCTACGACCGTGGCCAGGAAAACAATGACGTGGCTGAAGACGACCCGGAAAACTTCCCAGGCGGCGAAAACGCCCGCTACCTGGAAATCTGGAACATCGTGTTCTCAGAATTCAACCACTTGCCAGACGGCCGCTACGTTGAGCAGCCACACAAGAATATTGATACCGGGATGGGTCTGGAACGCGTGCTTTCAATCCTGCAAGACGCCCCAACCAACTTCGAAACCGACTTGTTCCTGCCAATCATTCACGCGACTGAAGAAATGACCGCAGGCAAGAAGTACGCGGACAACAAGGCTGACGACACTTCCTTCAAGATCATCGCCGACCACATCCGCGCCATCTCCTTTGCCATTGGCGACGGCGCCCTGCCAGGCAACACCGGCCGTGGCTACGTTTTGCGCCGCTTGCTGCGGCGGGCAGCCTTGAACGGCCGCAAGCTGGGCATCCAAGGGCCATTCTTGTACAAGCTGGTGCCAGTTGTCGGCGACATCATGAAGAGCCACTACCCAGAAGTGATCAACCAGGCAGCCTTCATCAGCAAGGTCGTCAAGAACGAAGAAGACCGCTTCGGCGCTACTCTTGAAGCCGGTCTGACCCTGCTGGACGACTTGATCGGCAAGGCCAAGGAAAGCGACGACAAGACCATCTCCGGCAAGGACGCCTTCAAGATGTTCGACACTTACGGCTTCCCATACGAGCTGACCTTTGAAGCTGCGCAAGACAACGGCCTGAAGGTTGACAAGAAGGGCTTTGACGCTGAAATGGAAGCCCAGAAGGAACGGGCACGCAAGGCCCGGGGCGACTTGCAGTCAATGGGCTCACAAGACGAAACCCTGATGAGTTTGAAGGACGCAAGTACTTTTGACTACGGCGTATACGAAGAAAAGAGCAAGCTGATTGACATCATCGTTAACGACCAGCTGGTAGACAAGGCTGACGGCGAAAAGGCCACTCTGGTTTTTGACCACACTCCTTTCTACGCTGAACGGGGCGGCCAAGTGGCTGACCACGGGGAAATCCTGGACGAAGACGGCAACCTGGTTGCGACCGTGGTTGACGTGCAGCACGCGCCTAACGACCAAAACCTGCACTTCGTTGACGTGACCCTGCCACTGGAAAAGGGCAAGACCTACACGTTGAAGATTGACAAGGCCCGCCGTGAAGGCCTGCGCCACTCACACTCAGCGACCCACCTCTTGCATGCTGCCCTGCGGCAAGTCTTGGGTGAGCACACCCACCAAGCCGGCTCAGTCGTTGAGCCAGACTACCTGCGCTTTGACTTCACCTCCCTGGACCCAACGACGCCAAGAGAGCTGAAGACGGTTGAAAAGATCGTCAATCAAAAGATCTGGGAAGCAATCCAGGTCAAGACGACCGAAACCGACCCAGACACTGGCCGCAAGATGGGGGCTTTGGCCCTCTTTGACGGCAAGTACGCCGACAAGGTCCGCGTGGTCCAAATGGATGACTTCTCAATTGAATTCTGTGGTGGGACCCACTGCGACAACACTTCACAAATCGGGATCTTCAAGATCGTTTCAGAGCAGGCGATCGGTGCCGGCGTCAGAAGAATTGAAGCCGTAACCTCTAAGCTGGCTTACGAATACCTGGCTGGCCGCTCAGAAATGCTTGACGAATTGCAGGCTGAAGTCAAGGCAACGAAGCCAGAAGGCATCAAGACCAAGGTTGCCTCCCTGCAAGAAGACCTGCGCGCTGCCCAAAAGCAGAATGCCGCCTTTGAAGCCCAAATCAACAAGGCCAAGGCGGGCAAGATCTTCGACAACGTAAAGACGGTTGCCGGTCTTAGCGTCATCGCCACGATTGCTGACGTCAACAGCATGAACGACTTGCGGGAAATCGCCGACCAATGGAAGGCTGAAAACAAGTCAGACGTCCTGATTCTCGGCTTGAAGGCTGACGGCAAGGCCAACATGCTGGTCAGCCTGGGCCAAAAGGCTCTGGACAAGGGCCTGAAGGCTGGCGACATGATCAAGTCCGTTGCCCGCATCTTCGGCGGCGGCGGTGGTGGCCGGCCAAACATGGCCCAAGCCGGCGGCAAGAAGCCAGAAGGCTTGCAAGACGCGATCGATGCTGCTGTCTCACTTTTGGACAACAACTAAAGAAAGAGGCACTGAGGCCAATCAGATCAATTGAGTTCGCTTGGCTTTTTCAGTAAAATAGACAAAAGAGGGGGAATAACAGTGAGTTCGCTTGATAAGACGATGCACTTTGATTTTAATCAAAATAAGGGCAAGAACATTCATGATACCTTGGAAGACGTATACAAGGCGCTTGAAGAAAAGGGTTATAATCCAATCAACCAAATTGTGGGCTACCTGCTTTCAGGCGACCCGGCGTACATCCCGCGGCACAATGATGCCCGGAACCTGATCCTGCGTCATGAACGTGATGAGATTATTGAAGAGCTCGTCAAGAGCTACCTTGGCAAGGACAAGTAATGCGGCTGCTCGGCTTGGATGTCGGCTCGCGCACGATTGGCGTCGCGGTCAGCGATCCTCTGGGGATTACGGCGCAACCGCTGGAAACGATTCAAATTGACGAGACCCGCCACAACTTTGGCATGCGGAGCTTGAAGAAGCTGGTCCGGGAATATGAGCCGGAAGCCTTCGTCTTGGGCTTGCCCAAGAAGCTGGACGGCTCAGCCGGGGCTTCCGTTGACCGGAGCCACGCGATGGGGGAAAGATTGGCCAAGAAATTCGGCCTGCCCGTCTACTACTCCGATGAACGCTTGACTACGGTTGAATCTGAGCGGGTGCTCGTTGAAGAAGCTGGCATGCATGATCGCCGCGAACGCAAAGAGGTCGTCGATCAGCTTGCGGCCGTCTTGATTTTGCAAAATTATTTAGATTTACATCGAAAGGACTAACCATGGCAGTACAAATCGATCCTACTTCCGGCAACACTGACCGGCAAATCACCTTAGTTGACGAAAACGGCAACGAGGAATTGTTCGAAGTATTGTTTACCTTCCACTCAGAAGACAACGACAAGTCTTACATTTTGCTTTACCCAGCAGCTGTAGATGACGACGATGAAATTGAGGTTCAAGCCTTCAGCTATGACGCCGACGAAGACGGCGACGTCACCAGCAGCGACTTGCACGAAATTGAGTCTGACGCTGAATGGGACATGGTTCAAGGGGTGCTCAACACCTTCTTGGACGATGAGCGCTTGAGTGGCGACGAACAATAGTTAAAGCAATGAGAAAAGCGGGTGAGAGCCCGCTTTTTTTATATTAAGGCTATTCTTGAATTTGCTAAAAAGAACTTACAGATAGAAAACATGAATCATAAAATTTTAGATACGCTTGAATATGAACAGATTACCCAGCGTCTGGCCGCAGAAACCATTACAAAGCCAGCCGCCCGCGAAGCCTTAGACCTGGTCCCAAGCTCAGACCCGCAGGCCGTAGAGCAGGCTTTGAATGAAACCAATGCTCTGGCCAACTTGCTGCGGGTCAAGGGGCAGCTGCCGCTGACGGATTTTGCCAGCGTGACCCCAAGCCTGAAGCGCTTGAAGGTCAAGGCTGACCTGAATGCCAAAGAACTGGGCAACGTCTTGCTGGTTTTTACCCTGGCCCAGGAAATCAACCAGTTCGTGGAAGACGTTGCAGATGAAAATTGCGACTTGTCAGCGATCGACAGCCTGCTGGACCAGCTTGAAGTTCCAGACCGCCTGTACCGCCGCCTGCGGACTTCTTTGACTTTTGACGGGGAAGTGCTGGATACGGCGTCAGAGAATCTGGCCCGCCTGCGCCGCGGCCGCCAGGCCAATGAAACGGAAATCAAGCAGCGGATGGAGGGCTACACCCGGGGCAAGATGAGTCAGTACTTGTCAGAAGCCATCGTTACTATCCGTGACGACCGCTACGTAATTCCAGTCAAGCAGGAGTACCGGCACAAGTTTGGCGGGGTCGTCCACGACCAAAGCGCGTCAGGGCAGACCTTGTTTGTGGAGCCAGAAGCCATCCTGAACCTGAACAACCGCCTGCAGAACCTGCTGGCAGAAGAGCGCCAGGAAATCCGCCGGATCCTGCATGAGCTTTCTTTGGCCGCCAGAGAAGAAGCTCCAGCCATTAAGCAGCTGGCCCAGGCTTTGAGCCAGCTGGACTTCCTCCAGGCCAAGGCCAAGCTGGCCAAAAAGATGCAGGCCGTCCAGCCAGTCTTGACCAAGGACCATTCCTTTAAGCTCCTGGCCGCCCGCCACCCCTTGATTGACCCGGAGAAAGTCGTCGCCAATGACATCAGCTTGGGCGAAGACTTTGACACGATCCTGATCACGGGGCCCAACACCGGGGGGAAGACCATTACCCTGAAGACGGCAGGGCTTTTGCAGCTGATGGCCCAGTCCGGCTTGTTCATCCCGGCGGCAGAAGGCAGCAAGGCTGCCGTTTTTGACCAGATTTTTGCCGATATTGGGGACGAACAGTCAATCGAACAGTCCTTGAGTACCTTCTCCTCCCACATCAACGATATCGTGGCGATCATGAAGCAGGTAAGCAAGGAAAGCCTGGTCCTGATCGATGAAATCGGGGCCGGGACCGACCCCGAAGAAGGGGCCAGCTTGGCCATCTCCATCCTGGACTTCTTCAGGAAGAAGCAGGCCAAGATCATCGTTACGACCCACTACCCGGAGCTTAAGCTCTATGGCTACAACCGTGAGCGCACCACCAACGCCTCCATGGAATTTGACATCAAGACCCTGTCGCCGACCTACCGCCTGCAGATGGGCATCCCCGGCCACAGCAACGCCTTTGCGATTGCCCGTCGCCTGGGGATGCGGGAGGATGTCGTCCAGAACGCGGAAGGCTTGATGAATGACGATGACTCCGACCTCAACCACATGATCGATGAGCTGAACAAACAGACCAAGCAGGCGACTGAAAACCGCCGCAAGCTGCAAAGCGCCCTGGACCGGGCCAGAAGCTTGGAGAAGCAGCTGTGCGATGCTTTGGACATCTACAACCAGCGCGTGCAAAAGCAGCTGGACTTTGCCCAGGAGCGGGCCAATGAAGTGGTAGCCAAGAAGCGCAAGAAGGCCGACCAGATCATTGCTGACCTGGAAGCGGCCAGAAAGCAGGGGGCCAACGTCAAGGCCAACCAGCTGATGGATGCCAAGGGTGAGTTCAACAAGCTGGCCAAGCAGGAGCAGAACCTGGCCAACAACAAGGTCCTGCAAAAGGAAAAGAAGCGCCACCACGTGCAAGTTGGCGACAAGGTCAAGGTCCTGTCCTATGGACAGACGGGGACGGTCACCAAGCAGCTTGGCGAGCATGAATACCAGGTTTCGCTGGGGATGATCAAGCTGAAGGTCTCAGACCGAGACATCGACAAGCTGGCGGCAAGTGCCAAGCCAAAGAAGAAGACCCGGGCAACGAGCGCTTCAAGAAGCAGCCGGGCCCATGCCTCCCTGGACTTGCGCGGCCAGCGCTACGAAGAGGCGATGATCAATTTGGACCGCTACTTTGACACGATCCTGCTGTCCGGCTTGAGCACCGTGACCATCATCCACGGGATCGGGACCGGGGCCATCCGCGAAGGCGTTCAGCAATACCTCAAGCGCAACAAGCACGTCAAGTCCTTTGCCTACGCGCCAGCCAATGAAGGCGGGACTGGAGCCACGATTGTCGTTTTGAAATAGCGATCAATGCAAGCATGTCACTTGCAAAAAGTAAGTAACATGGTAAACTAAGAGCATAAGCAAATCGCGATTGCTAGAGATTAGATAAAATTAGCTAGAAGAAGAGGTATTAACTAATGGTAGACGCAATTACCGATCAAACTTTTGCTGAAGAAACCAAGGATGGCGTAGCCCTGATCGACTTCTGGGCAACCTGGTGCGGTCCTTGCCGCATGCAGTCTCCGGTCATCGAAGCCTTGGCTGAAGAGCGCCAAGACGTGCACTTCACCAAGATGGACGTTGACGAAAACCCAAACACGGCCAAGGAATTGGGGATCATGGCCATTCCAACTTTGATCATCAAGAAGGACGGCCAGATCGTTGACCGCCTGACTGGCTACACGCCAAAGGAAAAGCTGGACCAAATCCTGGACCAGTATGCTGACTAAGCTGCCAGCAAAGCCAATTGACAGATACAAGAAAAGGACCGGACAATTGCCCGGTCCTTTTTGACGTGTTCGCTTTTTGAATATTGATCCAGGTTGCTGGCTGAAAGAGAGCGCAAAGACAGCAAATCTGGCTCTTAGAAGAAAGTGGTGATGGTGACGGTCTGCTTCTTGTCGTCAACGGCAATTTCAGCTTCAGTAGACCGCTGCTTGGCTTCCTCGACCGCTTCAGCGATCATGCCGCTTTCCAAGGAGAACTCCTTGCTGCCGCTGGCTAAGCGGTCGCTGACTGCCTGCCCGCTCAGGCTGAAGATCATGGAAGCCCGCCGTTCCTTGACCACCTTAAGCTGGCCAAATTCGGCCATGTTGAAGAATTCGACCAAATCATCAAGGTCGCTCAGATCATATTTGCGCGTGATTCGCTTGCCGGCCCAATAGAGGATGGCCGGAGCGTCGCTGCCTAGAATGGTTGGCAACAGGAAATCACGATACAGCTGGTTGACAAAATATACGTGTTCGTTTTGTTCAGACATAAAACCTCATCCTTATTCAATGACTTCATTTTACCCTAAACCAGGGGGATGGTGAAATATTTTTGAAAAGTTTACGGAAATTAAAGAAGCAGGTGATTGATAAATTGTTGTAAAATTATCGAAATTGCCTTAAAGAGTGGTAAAATTAATTTGATGAGTTTTTAATAATATATTTGTGATTGTGATTGGAGCATATTATGACCCAAGTATTGTTATTTGCCACTGATAATCAAAACAAAGTCAAGGAATTGCGCGAAGCCTTTGCAAAGGCCGGCTTGGATATCGAAGTCAAGTCAAAGGCAGACCTTGAAAACCCACCATACGTCAACGAAAGAGGCAACACTTTCGAAGAAAATGCTAAGCTCAAGGCCCACGCCTTGGCAGACTTCAGCAAGTTGCCAACGCTGGCTGACGACTCCGGTCTGGTAGTTGACAAGCTGAACGGTGCTCCTGGCGTGCACTCAGCCCGTTACGGCGGCGAAGCCCACAATGACTCCCGCAACAATGCCAAGCTGCTGGCAGCCTTGGGCGGCGTTCCAGAAGAAAAGCGCCAAGCCAAGTTCGTCTCCGTTTTGGTTCTGTCACAGCCAGGCAAGCCAGAACGCGACTTGGTCGTTGAAGGAACTTGCGAAGGCGTAGTCTTGGCTGTCCCACGCGGCAACGATGGCTTCGGCTACGACCCATTGTTCTACGTTCCAGCCAAGGGCAAGACTTTTGCTGAAATGAGTACGGATGAAAAGAACGAAGTTTCCCACCGCGGCAATGCTGTCCGCAAGTTGGTCAAGGAATTGCCAGACTGGTTTGCTGAGCTTGACTAGTCGCGGCAAGCGAATCTAAAAATGCTGGACGCCTTGTCCAGCATTTTTTGTTACAATCTATAGTGGACCAGGGATTAGGACTTGGTCTCTTGAATGACGAGATTATTCTCCGCGAATTCGATCTGCTGGTCTTTGAGGGCTTCCAGGTAGGCTTCCCAGTAGGCCTTTCTGACCGTGCCTTCATGGCCAGGCTGCACTTGGAAGTGCACCCGGTAAATGATTGACCGGCCTCTTTGCTCAATGACGCCCAGGCAGCTTGGGCCGCTGACCAGGAAGTTGGCGATTTCTTCTTGAGCCAGGCGGCTGTTGGCTTGGTTCAAGGCAGCATTTACGGCTTCAAGGTCAGCGTCGGCATGCAAGCCCAAGTCCAAGTCCAGGCCAATCCCGCCGTGGGTCAGGTTCTTGACGATCTTGATTTCCCGGTTGGGGATAAAGATCAAGGTCCCATCTGCGGACATGATCCTGGTGGTTCTTAAGCCAAGCTGGACCACCGTGCCGGCGTCAGTCCCGATCTTGACGCTGTCGCCGACGTCATACTGGCCTTCGCTCAAGATGAAGAAGCCATTGACCAGGTCGCTCATAAAGCCCTGGGCCCCGAGACCAATTGCCAGGGAGAAGATCCCGGCTGAGGCAATCAGGGTGCCGACAGGCACGCCCAGGATGGAGAGGACCGAGTAAAGGTAGAAGAAGATCATCGTGTAGCGGAAGCCGCTGTTGATCAAAGTCGAGATGGTCTGTGCCCTTTTGGACAGCTTGTCAGCCCGCCCGTTGAGGTAGCGGTTGATCAGCTTGCGGCCAAAATGGGCAATCAAGTAAAAGACCAGGGTGGAGATCAACAATTGCCAGAGAACACTGGCGACATGAGTGAAAATTTTAGTCAAGTCGACGGATACGCTCCCAAAACTGAATTTTAAATCTTTCATTTTTGTCGTTTCCTTTCAAGTACTAGAATAAAGCATACCAAAAAGTTGCTTTCCATTGAGATAAAAGTGTTTTCATGCTAGACTTTTTTTAGAAATTTAGAAAGGGGAGCAAGTTATGGTTTTATCCTACGGTGCATTGGCAGGTCTTATTGCCGCGATTGCATTTTTAGTATTGGTGCTGTTTACCATTCCAACTTTGGTTAAGATGGGCCGGGCCCTGAAAGAAGCTGAAAGAACCGTTCAGCTGACTAACCAGTCTTTGGAAACCGTGAACGAATCACTGAACAAGTTGACGGATGACGTCGACGAGTTGATGAAGCAAGCAAACAGCCTGATGGACAAGACGAATGACCTGATGGACGACGTCAACGGCAAAATGAAGACCGTTGAACCCGTAGTCAAGGCCGCTGCCGATTTGGGCGAAAGCGTCTCAGAAATCAACGAATCATCCAAGAAGATGGTTAAGCGTGTTTCCAATGCCCACTTTACGCGGACTGGGATGCTTACTTCGGTCATTACCTCAGCTTTTGCGCGCCATTTCCGGCGCAGAGGCCAAGATTAAGCAAAGGAGAATCACTATGAGAAAATTTACGAGCTTTCTGTTTGGCGTAGTCCTCGGGGCCGCTGCCGGCGTGGTTGCCGCCAGCCTGGTTTCTGATGACAAGGTCAAGGAAGTCAAGGACAAGATCAAGAGCAATCCAAACGTTGAAGACTTGAAGGAAAAGTACGACAACGGGACGGAAATCTTGAAGAATCAACTGGCTTCCTTCCCAAAGAACGTTGAAGACGATTCTGAACTGAAGGATTTTGACGATATCGTGATCGACGACTCTGAATCAGCTGAAGCTGACGGCAAGTCAGCGGCTGAATCAGCCAGTGATTTGGAAAATGCCGAAAAAGACGAAGATGACAAGGCAGCTGACGATGCGCCCGCAGCGCCAACTGCTGAATAATGGCGTAGAATAGCCACAAAGCAATGAAGCTATTGCTTGATTTTTGCGGCAGCCGGGCACTGGCTGCTAGATGCAGTTCCAGTCAAGACGATTGCCGGATAATAGGCAGCCGCGGCCTGTTAGTTGCTAAAGCCACCTGTCCACGGGTCTGGAATCCGTGGCGTTGGCCAGCAGCCACTTCGCGCGGAGGCTTGGGCCGGCATAAATTGCTGCAAGAAAAAGCCTGACAGGATAAGCTGTCAGGCTTTTTGAATGTCAAAATTTTGCCTTATTCCTTAAACCGGCAGGACTTTCAATTCCTTGCTGGTATGGGTGAATGGCTTGAAGCCGTCCTTGGTGAGGACGCCGCAGTCTTCGATCCGGACGCCGGCAAAGCCTGGGATGTAGATCCCTGGTTCAATGGAGAAGCACATGCCTTCTTGCAAAACGACGTCGTTGCCGTTAGGAATTTTAAATAATTGGATTTCGATTAAAATACGGGTTGCATTATTACCAATTGCGGTGTACTTTTTACTCAAGTAAGCTGAGTAAAGCAATTAGATTATTAGTGGCATTTGTGATGGCTGTAGTTCCATTTTTACAGCCCGCATCACTAGTAGAAGCAAGTTCAGATCAAAGAAATGGTGCTGTTGTGAATACTTCAACTGTTTATCAAAACGTTTAAGTAATTAGGAGAGGATAAAGCACATGATGACAATAGATACGATTCTTTTTCTGATTTGTTTGATGGGAATGTATTTTTCCTTCAAAAAATCAGAAAATCCGTTTGTTTTGAAGCTGAGAAAATACCGGGGGATAATCTTGACCATCGTACCGGCCTCGTTTTTTGCCATTTTTGTCATGAAGGAAGGCTATCACGATTTTCTGAATGTCTACTTGTTGTTGACTTTAATTGGCGTCTATTACTTGATTCGCGACCTTCGCAAGGCATAGTTTTATACGAAAAAGGCTTCTAGAAGAGAGATGCTTCTAGAAGCCTTTTTCTGTTTTCAATCTTATTCCTTAACCGGCAGGACCTTCAATTCCTTGCTGGTGTGGGTGAATGGCTTGAAGCCGTCCTTGGTGAGGACGCCGCAGTCTTCGATCCGGACGCCGGCAAAGCCTGGGATGTAAATCCCAGGTTCAATGGAGAAGCACATGCCTTCTTGCAAAACGACGTCGTTGCCGTTGGCGATAGATGGGAATTCGTGGACTTCCATCCCGATCCCGTGGCCCAAGCGGTGGATGAAGTATTCACCATAGCCGGCATCAGTGATGATCTTGCGGGCTACGCCGTCAAGTTCGCTGGCCGTCATGCCTGGCTTAGCCGCGTCGATGGCCGCTTGCTGGGCAGTCCGGTTGACTTCGTAGATTTCCCGCATCTTGTCAGTCGGTTTCCCGTAGGCGACCGTTCGGCTGGAGTCAGAAGCATAACCTTCGTGCATGGTTCCCAGGTCAAAAAGCACCAGTTCGTTTGGCTTAACCGTGTTCATGCTTGGCCCTTGGTGAGGGTTAGCGGCATTTGGACCGGCTTGAACGATGGTGTCAAAGCTGGTCTGCATTACGCCTTTTTGCAGCTTCAATTGGTATTCAATTTGGCTGACTACGGCTCTTTCGGTAACCCCGTTTCTAAGAGCATCAAAGCCGATCGTGAAGGCAAAGTCAGCTTCTTCTCCGGCCTTGCGCAGCTTGGCCAGCTCGCTTTCCGTCTTGAAGAGGCGGATGTGGGCGATGAATGGGGAAAGGTTCTTGTCAAAGTCCGCGTCTGGGAATTCAGCGTGCAGGGCTTGGTAGTGGGCCACGGTCAAGCCGTCCTTTTCAACGGCCCAGCTTTGGAAGTCCTTAGTCCGCTTCTTGATTTCCGCGGCGATCTTCTTCCAAGGGTTCTCGTCGTCAAGGTAGCCAACGACGTCCCCGTCCCAGGCTGATGCCTTGGCTTCTTCATAGTTTAAGGCCGGGCAGAAGATAAAGGGATCCGCGTCCTTAAAAGCAAAAAGCTTGAAAATTCTTTCTTCCGGATCAGTGATAAATCCGGTAAAATAGTTGATCGTTGTGGGACTTGAAATGTAAGCCACGTCAGTATCATTTTCTTGCAGCCATTGCTGTAACTTGTCTAAATTCATATAGCTATTCTCCTTGCATCATTGAAATTAATTTCAGTATAGCACTAAAAAAATGCAAAAAAATGAAAGTTCTGCTGTAAGCGATTGCACCAGAAATGATTTCATGCTATCATATGACTAGTAATTAGTTTTTAGATAGGATGGGTCAGTTATTATGCACAAACAAGATGTAACAATATATGACGTGGCTAGGGAAGCCAAGGTTTCCATGGCCACCGTTTCACGTGTCGTAAATGGCAACAATAATGTCCGCAAGGAAACCCGCGACCGGGTCATGGAAGTCATCAAGCGTCTCCACTATCAGCCAAATGCTGTAGCGCAAGGTCTGGCTTCAAAGCGGACTACTACGGTCGGCTTGATCGTTCCTGACTTGACCAACCTTTACTTCGCTGAGCTTTCCAAGGGGATTGACGACATTGCCGTCCTCTACAAGTACAACATCATCATTTCCAGCGTGGAAAACCGTTTGATGAAGGAAGACGCGGTAATTCAGGGGCTTTTGAACAAGCAGGTTGACGGGGTCATCTACATGTCCAACAAGCTGTCAGATGAAGCAGCTGAGGCCTTTAAGCGGACCAATACGCCAGTTGTTCTGGCCGGGACGGTTGCCGGCAATGAAAACTTCCCTTCAGTCAACATTGACTACAAGAAGGCCGACACCGAAGCCTTGAACCTGCTCCTCAATGACGGCAAGAAGCACCTGGCCTTGATCGTTGGCGACAAGAACGCTCCGATCAACGCTGAAAACCGGGTGCCAGCCTTTGAAAAGTTCATTGAAGACAATGAACTGGAAGGCTGCGAAATCTTTGACGGCATCAAGGACTACTCTGACGGCTACAACCTTTACCCAGAGCTGGCCAAGAAGGGCATCAACGGGGTGATCGTGACCAAGGACTTGTCTTCAGTTGGCCTTTTGAATTCTGCCCTGGATCGCGGGGCCAAAGTGCCAGAAGACTTTGAAATCATCACGGCTTCAGCCACCCAGATTGCCTCAGTCGTTCGTCCGGCCTTGACCACCATCAAGCAGCCGCTTTACGACTTGGGGGCCGTCGCCATGAGAATGCTGACCAAGCTGATGAATGACGAAGGCTTGGATGAAAAGCACATTGTTTTGCCTTACGAATTGATCAAGAAGCAAAGCACCCTGAACAAATAAGAAGATTTTTGCGGAAAGAGCCTGCACGAGCAGGCTCTTTTCTTATCTGCCAAGTGCCCGTTGAATTTGTGATACAATTTTTACTAAAGACAAAATGGGGGAAGAGACGAAATGGCTTATGAACAATTTGATCTGATTGAGGAAATTACCCGCAACGACGGGAGCACTTACTATGAAATTTCCAATATTGACCAAAACGGGATCGCGGAGCTGGCGGCTGACAACGGCATGATCAAGCAGGTCCGGATCCTGGTCATCAACATTCCGCGGACCAAGGCCCTGGAGACGTATGAGAAATACATCAACAAGACCTATCCGCTCAATACCCTGATGGATGAGCAGTTTTGGGAACATCCAAGCTGGGTGGAATGGGAGAAGCCAAAGGGCCCTGTCCGGGAGGCATATGAGATGGTCTTGAAAGCCAATAGAATTGGGTAGGTGGAAAGTATGGAAACTCTGCGAATTTTGCACACGAATGATTTACACTCACACTTTGAGCATTTCCCAAAGATCAGGCGCTATCTGCATTACGTGCAAAAAAACGCTGATGCTGACCAAGTCTTTACTTTTGACGCCGGCGACTTCATGGACCGGTCCCACCCGTTGTCTGACGCGACTGAGGGCCAGGTCAACATCCGCTTGATGAATGACTTCAATTATGATGCCATCACGATCGGAAACAATGAAGGCATCTCCAACCCGCACCAGGTCCTGGAGCACTTGTTTGACCACGCTGATTTTCCGGTCGTCCTGGCCAACTTGCGCGAAGAAGATGAATCGATGCCTAAGTGGGCCAAGAGCCACCTGTTTTTGACCAGCAAGAAGGGGACGCGGATCGCGCTGGTGGGCTTGACCGCGGCTTACCCTATGACTTACGGGCCAAACCACTGGAGCATCAAGATGCTCGGCGAGACCATGGACAGCGTGATGCAGGAGATTGCCGGCCAATATGACCTTTTGATTCTGATCACCCATACCGGGGTCAGAATGGACAAGTGGCTGGCCAAGCACTATCCGCAGATCGACCTGATCGTTGGTGGTCACAGCCACACCTTGCTGGCCAAAGGCCTCCAGGAGGGCCATACTTGGATTACCCAAACAGGCAAGTGGGGCAATTACGTGGGCGACATTACCCTGCATCTGGATGATGCCCACCACCTGCTTGACGTTAAGCCAACTACGATCGCCACGGCCAGCCTGCCGGAAGAGCCAGGCGATCAGCAGGAGATTGATGCCTTGTACAACAAGGGCAAGGAGCTCTTGGAGCGGTCAGCCGTGGCTTATCTGCCAGAAAAATACAACAATGACGTCGAAGCGGCCATCAGCGTCTCGCTGGATGCCATTGCTGATTTTGCCGGCACCGACCTGGCTATGCTGAGCACCGGCCTGTTTTTGTCCCCGTTCAAGAGCGGGATCATCAACAAGTTTGACCTCCAGCATGCCTTGCCCCACCCAATGCACGTGGTGCGGACCAGCTTGCAGGGGAGGGACTTATGGCGCTTGTGCATGGAAGTTGAAAAGAACCGCCACTTTTTGTCCCACTTTAACCTGATTGGGATGAGCTTTAGAGGGAAGATTTTTGGCCAGGTCCACTACAAAGGGATCAAGGTCGACATGATGACCAGAAATGTCTATGTCCAGGGCAAACTGCTGAATCCAAACGCGGAATACCAGATTGCCGTGCTGGACCACTATGTCCTGATTCCCTTCTTCCCAACCCTGTCAATCGTCGGGGAAAATGAATTCCTGTTCCCGCAGTTCCTGCGCGAAGTCGTAGGCAGCTACCTGAGCAAGCATTATCCATTAAAGGAAAGTGATGTCTTTGAAGAAGAAAAGCAAGAACAACAATAAGCCGGATAAGGGCAAGAAGCAGCGGGCCAGCCAGCTGGAACAGGCCTTGCCGGCAAAAGCTGCTGACCGGCCGCTTTTGCATGAATTGTCCGACGTGGCCATCAGCGGCGACACGGTGATGATCAACCAGCGCGAGTACCATATCGTGGCCAATGAGCGCGGCGCCCTGGACACGGAGCAGCTCCGGCAGAAGTATGACCCCTATCTGGACCAGTACGACTACCTGGTAGGGGATATTTCCAGCGAGCACCTGCGACTGAAGGGCTTTTACAATGACTACGTAAAGACGGCGATTGACCGCAAGAAGTCAACGATCGTCGACTACCTGGCCGAATACTGCAATCCTGGTGCCCCTTACTTTATTCTGGCTTCAGCCCAGCAAAGCAAGAAGCCGAAGATCAAGATCAAGAACCGCAAGCACTCTTCCGGCAAGAAGCCCCGCGGCCGCGCGGCCTTCAGCGAGCGCAAGGTGCATGAGACCAAGCTGCCAAGGAAGAACTCGCACGCTGAGCGCAAGCGCAAGAACGGCCACCATCAGGCTTTTGTAATTAGAAAGAAAAACAAACGTGAGCAAGATGCAAAGCAGAGTTTATAAGATATTCCTGGTTGACCTGGACGGGACCGTCTACCGGGGCAAGGAAACGATTGAATCCGGCGTCCGCTTCGTCAAGCGCCTGCAGGAAGCTGGCAAGGACTACCTCTTTTTGACCAACAACACGACCCGGACCCCGCAGATGGTGGTCGACAAGCTGAAAGGACACGGGGTTGCGACTGACGTGGCCCACATCTACACGCCTTGCATGGCTACGGCCAGCTGGATCATCGAGCAGAACCCCGGCAAAAAAAGCTTTGGCGTCTACATCATCGGTCAAGTGGGCCTGTGGACGGAAATTCTTAGCCGGCCAGAATTCTACTTTGATGAGCAGAATCCCGACTATGTCATCGTTGGCATGGACACTGACCTGACCTACCACAAGCTGCAGGTTGCCAACCGCTGCATCAGACATGGGGCAACTTTTATCGGGACCAATTCTGACTTGAACCTGCCATATGGGGCTGAGCTCCTGCCGGGCAATGGGGCAATCTGTGCCATGCTGGCGGCCGCTTCCGGCCAGCAGCCAACTTTTATCGGCAAGCCGGAGGCCATCATCATCGACAAGGCCTTGGAGCTGACCAAGTCCAGCCGCCAGGAGGCTTTGATCGTGGGCGACAACTACCAGACCGACATCAATGCCGGCTTCAATAGCGGCGTTGACACCCTGATGGCCTTGACCGGGGTCAACCGGCGCGAGGACCTGGCCGGCAAGCGGCAGCCAACCTATATCGTTGATACTTTAGATGAATTTGAACTGTAACTATGAAAAAACAAGATACGATTGGCAGCGTGATCTACCACTTCTTCTTCGCGCTGACGAGCGGGGTCATGGGGGCAATCGTTGCCAGCTGGCCCTTGCTGTTCTTTTTTATGGCAATTGAGAAGACCAATGAGACGGTGGGGATGTCCCTCTTCAAGGTCATGGGCAACTACAACCAGTTGATGGGCTACCTGCTCTTGCCCTGGCACCGGCAGCTGAAGATGGCTGACTTTCCGACTTCGGCCAATGCCGCGGCCCACTTCGCGGAAGTCAAGGGCCTGTTTCAATTGACGGCACTGGTCTTTTTGCTCTGCCTGGCCTTGCATTTTTACTTTCAGCAGGCTAAGCGCAAGCCTTATCTGGGGATGAGCCAGGTGGCGGCCTTGATCTTCATGGTCTTGCCGGTCGTCGTCTTGCCCTTTGCCATTGCAAACTTTGACGACTTCTTCAGGACTTTCCACACTTTGCTCTTCCACAACAGCAACTGGCTTTTTGATCCCAACACGGACCCGATCATCGATGTGCTGACCGAAGGCTTTTTCTCGGCCTGCTTTGCTGTCGGCGGGGCAGTCTATGAGCTCTATTTTGCCCAGTACCTGATCAGCAGGCACTGAGTGAAAAAATAACAAAAAAGAGGAAAATCCATTAGGGATTTTCCTCTTTTTTAGTTGATGTTTGCTATTCAAGGATCAGATATCTGACTCCTGGAATTGCCGTTCGCGCTTGATGGACAGCTTCTTCTTCAAGGCCACGACCAAGACTGGCACGACTGAAACCAGGATGATGGCCAGGACGATCAAAGAGAAGTGCTCCTTGACGACCGGGAAATTCCCGAAGAAGTAGCCGATGCCGGAGAACAGGCCGGTCCACAGCAAGCCGCCAAGCAGGTTGTAGAGGGCGAAGGTCTTGTAGTGCATCTTTGAGCCCCCGGAAATGAATGGCACGAAGGTTCTGATGAAGGGGATGAAGCGGCCGATCACGATAGTGATGGAGCCATGGCGTTCAAAGAACTTCTCCGCGGCAACTCGGTTCTTTTCATTGATCAACTTGTTGAACCAGGAGTGCTTGACGCCGGAATTGACCGACCAGCGGCCGATTTCATAGTTGGCCGAGTCGCCGATGACGGCGGCAGCCGCCGCCGTCAGGTAGAGCAGCCAGATGTTCAGGCCATACTTGGGGTTGGCAGCCATTGCCGCGGCCGCGAAGATCAAGGAGTCACCCGGCAGGAAGGGGAAGACTACCAAGCCAGTCTCAATGAAGATAATGGCAAAAATAATCAGGTAGGTCCACCCGCCAAAGGTATTCACGATCGTGACCAGGTGGTCATCGATGTGGAGGATAAAATCAATCAGAGGCATATGTATCCCTTTCTTGCAGTTTTTTTAATGGTTATTTTGCAGTTTTATCTAAACAAGTGATAAAGCAAATCTTAACCGATTATAGCTTACTTTTGCTAGGATTACTTGCTTAAAGCAGTTGAGTGAACGGTCAGCGTCTTTTCTGGGAAGAGGTCGCGCATGATGGCGTTGACGGCAATCTGCGCCTCACCAAAGCCGATGCCGATCACTGGCACCCGGCCCTCATAGCCGCAGGCATCGCCAACGGCATAGATGCCAGGGGCACTGGTCTGCATGGAGCGGGAGACGGCAATCAAGCCGTGGTCCAGCTCCACGCCCCACTTCTTGACGAAGCGGTTGTCGGCTCTGAAGCCATAAGCCACCAGGATCTGGTCAAAGGCCAGAGTCTCAAGGTGATCAGGCTGGCCGACTTCCTTTAAGCAGATGGCCAGCTTGCCGCCGGCCATTTCCATGCTCTTAGGCAGGTAAGGGGTCATCAAGCTGACCTGTGGATTGTCCTGCAGCTTTTGGACGCTGCTTTCCATGCCGCGAAACTGCTCGCGCCGGTGGATGAGCGTTACTTTGGCATAAGCCGCCAATTCGTTGGCCCAGTCAAGGGCCGTGTCGCCGCCGCCAAAAATGCCGACCGTCTTGCCGGCAAAAAACTGGGGATCCTTGAAGAAATAGTGAATCCGCTGGCTGGCTTCCGCGTCAGCCTTCAAAGGAAACTTCTTAGGCTTGAAGGCTCCGTTGCCCGTGGCAATGATGAGGCTGCGAACCTGAAATTCGCCGTCGATGGTCAAGCTGCCGTCCTCGTTTTTAGTGACGTCAGCAACCTTGTGACCAGTGACGATCGCCACGCTGTCGTCAAGGTCATCTTTCAGGCGGCTGATCAGGCTTCCGGCACTGATTTCCTTGAAGACGGGGATGTCCAGGATCTGTTTAAAAGGATAAAGCATTTCTGGTTGGCCGCCCAAATCGTTCAGCGATTCAAGCAAGACCGTCTTGAGCCCATGAAGGCGGGCGAAGTAGGCGGTGAACAGGCCGACCGGACCGCCGCCAATCACAGCTAAATCGTAGTTTTTGATAATAAGGTGCTCCTTTCCAAAATCACATAAAATTACTTTACCATGATTATTTTGAATTTTCACTAAAAACATGCTTGCATTCACTCCGCAAAAAGAGTATCTTAATACATGTCGCTTGTGACCCAGATGAACAATCCTGGCCAGTGGCAGAAAGAAAAAATAACAAAGCGCTTGCAAAGCCTTTGCTATTTTGCTAAGATAGAAACCGTCATCGAGTTCAGGTGACGTTGGTACTTTGAAAACTGAACAAAGTTTCGCAGTGTGCGGGTTCGAGTTTACTTGAATCCAAACAAATAAGCGAAGTCAATTCGCAAGCAATAATCTGGAGCAGATTAAAAAAAGCTCATTTTCAAAATGAGAGTTTGATCCTGGCTCAGGACGAACGCTGGCGGCGTGCCTAATACATGCAAGTCGAGCGAGCTGAATTCAAGGATCCCTTCGGGGTGACTTGTTGGACGCGAGCGGCGGATGGGTGAGTAACACGTGGGCAACCTGCCCTAAAGACTGGGATACCACTTGGAAACAGGTGCTAATACCGGATAACAACGACTTTCACATGAAAGACGCTTGAAAGGCGGCTTTAAGCTGTCACTTTAGGATGGGCCCGCGGTGCATTAGCTAGTTGGTGAGGTAACGGCCCACCAAGGCAATGATGCATAGCCGAGTTGAGAGACTGATCGGCCACATTGGGACTGAGACACGGCCCAAACTCCTACGGGAGGCAGCAGTAGGGAATCTTCCACAATGGACGCAAGTCTGATGGAGCA
>NZ_VUMX01000080.1:0-1028 GCF_009695985.1 Lactobacillus porci | reverse complement strand
TAGCTTCACAGCTGCCCGGTACCGTCTCGTCTTCGTTTTGACTCGCTCAGAAGATTACGCAGGCAGGTACCGTCTAGTGCTAAGGACGATTGTTCCGTTTCGCCCGGGCTGTTTTCTACATTTTCTACATAAGCTTAAACTTCCGCCACCAGCGACGAAGGGCTAAGCTTTTTTCCATCTTCAGCTGCTTTCTTTAGCTTTGCGTGATGCTCTGGATGAGTCCCCCAATCTAATATGTTTCTTGCCGCATTCAAGTCTCTGTCAATCGTCTTCTTGCAGCTTGGGCACTGCCATTCTTTCTGACCAACTTTAAGATCTTTATTGATGTATCCGCAATTATGGCATGCCTTGCTTGTCCAAAACGAGTCCACTTTGATAAGCGTCTTGTCCTGTTTCCTCACCAGCGACTCTAAAATGGTCATCAGCTCATAGGGTTTGAGGACCGCCAGTCTGCGGTTGATGCCCTTGCTTTGGGCGGAGCCTTTTCCACGCTTGCGCATCTCATAGGCATCCAACTTCTCAACGACTATCGTGTCGCAATCATCGGCTACTTGATGCACCAGATGACGGTATTCATTGGTAAGCAGATTTGCCCGTTTTGCATTCAGCTTCTGCTGCCTGCGGTTAAGCTTCCGGTATCGCTTGCTTTGGCCATGTATATTCTCTTCCAGATCACGTGCTGATTTAATCTCGTTGATCTTCTGCTCATACTCGTCAGCCCGCTTGATCGTGCTGTCTGACACCTTGATCCGCTTGCCATCTGATGAGCAAAAAGCCTCGTTGCCCGCCATGTTCCAGTCAAAGCCTTGAATCGTTTGTGACTCTTGCTTCTCGCGGGGCAGAGAAAAGGTCAGCTGCAGTCTGTAAGTGCCATCTGGAAGCTTCTTTATCTTCGTCAGCGCAATGTCCTTCAAGTTCAAATCTGACAGATCCTCAATGACTTCAACCGTGCCGAAGTCGGCGACTGTTAAGAAGGTATGATTGTCTGTATGCTTGCCCTCGATTCTGATGCCGCCTTTGGAATCTAC
>NZ_VUMX01000008.1:0-82685 GCF_009695985.1 Lactobacillus porci | reverse complement strand
TGCTCCATCAGACTTGCGTCCATTGTGGAAGATTCCCTACTGCTGCCTCCCGTAGGAGTTTGGGCCGTGTCTCAGTCCCAATGTGGCCGATCAGTCTCTCAACTCGGCTATGCATCATTGCCTTGGTAGGCCGTTACCCTACCAACTAGCTAATGCACCGCGGGCCCATCCTAAAGTGACAGCTTAAAGCCGCCTTTCAAGCGTCTTTCATGTGAAAGTCGTTGTTATCCGGTATTAGCACCTGTTTCCAAGTGGTATCCCAGTCTTTAGGGCAGGTTGCCCACGTGTTACTCACCCATCCGCCGCTCGCGTCCAACAAATCACCCCGAAGGGATCTTTGAATTCAGCTCGCTCGACTTGCATGTATTAGGCACGCCGCCAGCGTTCGTCCTGAGCCAGGATCAAACTCTCATTTTGAAAATGAGCTCTTTTTAATCTGCTCCAGATTATTGCTTGCGAATTGACTTCGCTTATTTGTTTGGATTCAAGTAAACTCGAACCCGCACACTGCGAAACTTTGTTCAGTTTTCAAAGTACCAACCGTTGCTTGCCTCTCGGCGACGCAACGTTTTATATGTTAGCAAGATGATGAATCCTTGTCAACACCTTTTTTTAAGATTTCGTTTCCTTAGGAAAGCGCTTCGGCTTTCCCGCGGGAACAAATAATACTTTACCTGCATTTTGCTTTTAAGTCAAATTTTAAATTTCATTCGTTTTAAATAAGAAACGCGAGATCGCGTTGTTTTGGAGGGGATTGGAGTTAGTGTTTTTTCACAGATTATTTTCCCCTCAAATCCGCGGACTTGATTTTTTCGTTCGTGATTTGCTGATTTTGGGTGCATGTTTTGGTAAAAATTTTTTTACTTTTTCGCTTATTTGACGCAAAAAGACCAGTTTCCGCTTGGAAACCGGTCTTTGGAATCTTACTGTTTTATTTTGGCATTTGCACATTTCCTTGGAAGGTAATGTCGCTGGCGTTGACCAGCAGCATCTGCCAGTTGCGCAGCTGCGCGATGCTGGTCACGGACAGTCTGATGTATTGGCCATTGTGGCGGACGTCAGCCAGGTATTCGCTCTGCTCGCTGTTTCCTTTGCCCGCGCGGTCAGCCAAAGCCCGCATCTCCAGGCCGATGCTTGATTCAGGCGCGTTGGCCAAGTCGTCGGAGATCTGATGGATGTTCTTGCCGGATTCCTCCAGCTCGCGTTTGTACAGCTGGTTCATGTAGATGGTCTTGAATGACTCGCCATCGTCCAAAATCAGACTGACCGGCCGGTCGCTGATCACGTCGGTCAAGCCAACCTGCTGGTAGAACTGGTCCTGGTCGCCGTCTTCAATCTCGATCCCCTCTTTTTCAAGCAGCCAGGTCAGCTCATCAAGCGGCAGCGGCTGGCTGAAGTAGTAGCCCTGGATCCGCTCGCAGCCGATTTCCCGGAGAAAGTCAAACTGTTCCTTGGTCTCAACCCCTTCGGCCAGGGTGTGAATCCCCAGGCTCTTGCTCATCTTGACGCAGGAAGCCAGGATCTTCTTTGAGGCTTCATCAAAGTCGCTCATGAAGACCATGTCCAACTTGATTTCGTCAAATTCAAAATTTTTCAAATAGTTCAAGCTGGAATAGCCGCTGCCAAAATCATCCATCCAGACCTGGTAGCCGGCCTGGCGGAAGTCATGGATGGCCTGCTTGAGTCGCTGCACGTCTTTGGCCAGGGCGCTTTCCGTAATCTCAACATGGATCAGCCGCTTAGGCAGGCGCTGCTGTTCAACCGCGCGGTTGAGCACCTGCAAGGGATCCATCATCTGAAAGTCGGCTCTGGACAAATTGATTGACACCGGCACGACCGGGAGCTGCTTGTCCAGGCGGTCCCGCAGCATGGCCGTGACCTCTTCGATGACGTAGCGGTCCACCTTGTAGGACAGGTTCATCTCTTCAAAAAGCGGAATAAACTGCCCTGGCGACAGGAAGCCTTTGACCGGGTCATTCCAGCGGATCAGGGCTTCAGCGCTGCACAAGCGGCCCGTCAAGGCCCGGATGACTGGCTGATAGTAGACCTCCAGATGCTTCTTTTCGATTGCCTCATCCAGGTTGTTGATCAAGTACTGCTTGATCTCTTCGGCTTTCTGCAGGTCGTCCGTGTAAAGGTACCAGCGCGCCTGCGGATCCGTCTTCAGGCAGTCACAGGCCAGCTTGGCCCGGTCGCAGGCAACTTCAGCGCTGACCTGGTCAACGTATTCGTACACCCCGACTCTGACGCGCAGGCTGGAGGCGTACTCTGACTGGCGCAGGTGCTCTTGCAGAAGCAAGATCCGCTCTTGCCAGCCCTTTGGATCAGTGTCATAGATATAAAAGTTGTCAGCACTGAAGCGAGCCATCAAAGCATGCGGATAGACGTCCTTGATGATGGCGGCAATTTCCAGCAGGCAGCCATCCCCGGCCTGCAGGCCGTTTTGAATGTTGTAGAGCTTGAACTTGTCAATATTCAGGGCCAGCAAATGGCCGGCGGCTGCTGGCTGCTCGCTTTGGACGGCTTCCGTCTCCAGCAAAAAGTTGTGCATGTTCAACAGTCCCGTCAGCTGGTCATAGCGCAGAACCCGCTTATTGCTGATGTCTTTGGCGATCAGGACCGCCGTCTTTGGCACCTGGTGCTCGCCGGTCGTCCCGCGGATGGCCTCAATTTCCAGGAGCCGCTCGCCCCCGTCCAGCTGGACATGGGTCGTCATGAACATGCTCTGCTGGATGGACAGGCGCTGCTGCAAGTGTCGCCGGTCCAAGACGTACAAGAAGTGGTAGCGGTTGGCCGCGGGCACGAAACTTTCGGCAAAAGCCGCGTGGAACTGGTCATAGTGGCCATCCTGCCCCAGAATTTTCTGCCAGGACACCGGGTATTTGAAGATAGTCAGCTCATTTTTGTCAAAATCAACCAACAATTCAAAAAGGTCATCCTTGCTGATGGCCTGCTTGAAGTTGTTGTAGGCCAGCAGGCGCTTGTCGCGCTCGCGGCTTTGCGCTTCCGTCAGCTCCAGCTTATGGATCAAGCCCACGACCTGCTCCGGCTCGCCCTTTTCATCGCGGCGGTTGACGAACATGTCGACCTTGAACTGGTCGCGCAGGTTGAAGCCATGGACGGTGACGGAAGTCCTCCCCCCTTGCAGGCATTCGCGGTACTTGGCCACGAAGCGGTTGGTGTCCCCATAGGCCACGAAGTTCTGGGCAAACTCATCCACCGTGTCATAGCGGTAGTAGTTGCTCAAGTCATAGCGCCGGCGCAGTTCTGCTGAAAAAACAATCAGGCCCAGTTTGGGATAGACCCAGGCCAGGCTGCCCTCGTCTTCAAACAGCTCCTTGAAATTGACCTCTTCTTGCAGCTGGTTCTCCCTGACCAAGGGCCAGAGGACCTCAGCCAGGCCCTTAATGGCTTCAAGATCTGCCAGGGTCCAGGAGCCGTCTTTGCCTTGGAAGCTGATGAAGCCGGAAAAAATCTGGTCCGTCATCCAGGCATAAGACAGGTTGCCAGCCGCCAGGGCCAAGGTATGGTCAGACTCCTTCCGCGTCAAGATTGCCGGATTGGCCTGGCGGAAACAGTCGTTCAGCAAGGCAAAGTGGTCCTGGTCCTCCAAGAGCAGATTGTAGTGCATGGCCTTATAGCCCGGCCCATGGGAGCAGTACTCATACAGGAAGTGGCGCGTCGCCGCCGAGTTGGTGCAGACGTAGACCATCTCCAGGCCAAGGTCCTTCTTGATCAAATCTAAAAGGTCGATGACCTGCTCAGCCGGCGCTCGCCCCTTCTCAAAATAGGCACGCTGGAATTCTGCCAGCGCTTCAGTCGTTTTTTTGCTCATCGCGTTCCCCCACATTTTTTCTAACCCATCACATTTATCTTTACTCTCACAAGTCGTTATGCTGCTTGGCAACACATTCTACTCCATCCGTATTTTAACAGATCCGCGCGCAAAAAAGGCCACAAGCGCCTAAATAGTTGCCTTGCAGCCTTCAAAAATCGTTAAAAACCTTTACTAACCCCTAAATCAGCAAAATAAAGTTCGCTTTTTACAGGGTAACCTTTTCCGCTTCCTTCACTCTGGCCCAGTTGTGCGGATCCAGCAGGGTGGTGTCCAGCTTTTCCAGCATGCGGTCCAGCTTGTGCAGCTCCACGTCTCTTTGGTCATCGCTGGTATTTTGCAGCTCAGCCTGCAATTGGTCATAAAAGACCGTTTCCTTGGCATTCTTCCAGAAGTAGTCTTCGTACTGGATGCCTGAGAAGTGCCATGGCTTGAAGAAGAGGTTGTAGTGGATCAAGGATGGGTGCGGGTTCTCCGGGGTATTGTCGTTGGGCATTGCATCCCACTTAGGATCGACGTACTTGATTCTGCCGGAGCAGATTTCGTTCAGGTAGTCCTGGTCAGGAGCAATGCAGTCAAAGTGGTACTTGCCCAGCAGGTAGAAGAACTTGTCCAGGAACTTTTCCTCCCGGAAGGCCTTGGCATTCATCACCAGCATCCCCGAGTTGATGTACTTCTTGGTATCCAAGGTCAGCACTTCCTTGATGTAGCGGACCATTTTTTCAACGAATTGGATTGACGTGTCGTTGGACGCGCCAAGCAGATTATCGCCTAAGTCAGTCTCGTAGAGCTTGGCAATGTCGTCATTGAGCACCGTGTCGCTGTCGATGTAGACTGCCTTGTCATATTGCGGGAACAGGTCCGGAATGAACAGGCGGTAAAAAATGGACATAGTGAAGAAGTCCCCGCGCAGGAAGTTTTCCTTCCGGTCCTGGATTGGGGCAAGCATCTTGTCATCCATTTCGTAGAATTCCACGTGCAGGTTGGCCTTTTCATAGGCCTTTAAGGCCGCTTCATGCTCTTTGGACAAGCCTTGGTGCAAAAAAGTGACGGTGTAGTCCCGGTCGGGGCTCACGAACTTGACCAAGGAGTTCAAAGAAACGGCCGCGTATGGCGTGAAGTCGTCACTGATTGAGTAAAATACTGGAATAGTCATCTCGTTAATCGTCTCCTCCATTAACACAGTATTTTTGAATATTTTTGAATAACAGCTCCTATTAATCCTGCTTCTGATTATAGTCAAAGCCAACCGCATGGCTAGCTTTTCAGGCAAAAAAATTATAATCAACGCCATCTTGCGGTAAAATCAGCTTAATATTTTTGCTGATTGCAACTAGATCGAGGAATTTAAAGATGGATAGAAATTACGCCTACAACAAGTTCAAAGCCCTGGTGCCAGAAGAGGTCACGCGCAAGATTCCGAGCGAGCGCGAGCACCACGCCCTGTTCAACCTCTTGCTCCTGCTGGAAAAGCAGCATCCTGAAGAGCTGCAGCGGGGCTTGAGCGACCAAGCCCAGGCAGACGAGCGGGCAGCCTTGCAGGCCTTGATTAAGAGCAGCTTTGCCTCAGTCATGGCCGAGCACTTCAAGCAGGGCCTGGTTACCGACGCCGACCAGCCGCAAGTTGTCAAGCGGGATGTTGCCGCGACTGATCCAGAAGCCAATAAGCAGATCACGGCCTTGGTCAAGCCGGAATACCTCAAGCGCATCCCCGTCTTCATCAGAAAGCACGCGATGGGCAAGACCTGCCAGCTTTTGGCCCGCGAATTTCCCGACCTCTACAATGAGTTCAAGGGAGAGCCAAGCCAAGATGCGGTCGACAAGATGCGGACCTTGATCAACCTGATCTTTGAAGAGCGGATAGCCAAGCACCATATGTAACAAGTCAAAAAGAAGCCGGCCAAGGGCCAGCTTCTTTTTTCATTTATTCAAGACTTCGCGCTCGATCACGTCCAAGACCCCGTCGTGGCGGTAGTCATAGCGGGTCACGTGCTTGGCCGCGGATTTGACTTGGTCGCTGGCGTTCTGCATCGCGTAGGACTGGCCGGCAAACTGCAGCATTTCCACGTCGTTCAGCCCGTCGCCAAAGGCCATGATCTCGCTGGCCTTGATGCCGCGCTTTCCGGCCAGCCACTTCAAGGTGCGGCCTTTGGAGACGCCTGGAAGCAGAAGGTCGATTGAGCCTACGCCTGAAACGAAGACCTGCAGGTCAGGACAAGCCTCGGTCAGAATTGCGGCAGCTTCCGCGAGCTGCTCCTTGGGCGGCCGCAGGCAGATTTCCGCGACCCGCTGCTCCGGCAGCGACCAAAAGCTGGGCAGGACCTTGAACTTGGAGAAGTAGAAGTCCATGTGGTCATGGAAGTCCTGAGTCGTGTCCTCTCTAAAGTAGCAGTAGTGCTCCCCAGCCAGCATCACGTTTTTTTCCAAATGATTGTCCTTCAGTGCCCGCAAGGCCCCTTGGATGTCAGCTTCCGGCAAAAAGCTGCCCTTGACCAGCTTGCCGCGGTCATGAACCAGGGAGCCGTTGAATGAGGCAATCGTCAGCTGGTCAGCCATCGGGAAGAAGCTGGCGATTTGGGCATACTGGTCCCCGGAAATCGGCAGAATCTGGATGCCGCGCTCTTGCAGGCCAGCGTAGATCTGGCTGAAGCGCGCCCGGTCGTAGACCCCCTTTCCCCGCATGAAAGTTTCGTCCATGTCAAAAGCAATCAATTTGATCATTTTGTGTCTCCTGTTCAAAGCAATCTTTTCTGCCTTAAGTCTAACAGAAAAAAGGCCGCTTATAGGATAGAAATAACCGCTCGCTTGCGCGGGCGGTCATTTCTATTATCACTATACAATGCAGCAACGCACTGCATCGATTTCATTATAGACCAAAAATCAGCTATTCTGCCAGTTTGACTAAATATTTTTAACATAACCAGCAAAATTTTATTAATAAGCAGCTGGTTGGCGGCAAGCCAGTTCTTTGAAAAAGTTAGTTCAATTTCGGTTTTTGAATCAAATGGATCTGAAATTAATTGCCGCAGGCCTCCTTCCCTGGCCCACTCTTATCATGCCAGATGAACTATAAGCCAAGTCAAAGCTCATGCTAAATATAAGCAAAAAGTCGCCCGCCTTGCTGGCAGACGACTTAAGGCAATTATTCGCGTTTCTTCAGCAGCTCGCGCCGCAGGCAGGCCAGCGGAAAGATGGCGTCCAGCAGCAGCGAAAGCGTCAAAAGCAAATTCAGCCAGAAAGGCGTGACGAAGTCCATGACGGCCACGTTCTTCCCCCGCTTTTGGCGGACTTTTGGCGCCTGGATCTTGGACAAGCGGACCGGCTTGACGGCTTGCCCGTTGACCGTCAGGCGCGACTGGGCGTAAGTGACGACTGGCAGGAACATGGCCCCGCCCTGCTTGCCCGTCCAGGTCATCTGCAACCGCCCGCCAGGCAGGGCGGTCTTTTTGACCAAATGGTTCTTCTGGATCACGGCCGTGACGTAGAGGCGCTCGGCGTGGCGGGTGGTGATCTTCTTGGACTTAACCGGCAGGTAGTCGCCTACGGTCTTTTTGATTGTGGCCAGGAACTTGCCTGGATCATTCAAGTGGGTCGCCGCCTTGGCCTTGTTGATGATCGCGCGCTCGTTGCCCGCCCCCATCGCGGCGGCAGTGTCCTTTAAAGTCCCTGGCATGTAGCCAATGCGCGAATAATGAGCCAGCTGGTTGTCCAAAAAGCGGACATTGGCCAAAGCAGCCAGCAGCAAGATGAGCGTGGCCCCAAGTCCGGCCAGGGAAATTCTGCCGCCCAGCTGCTTGCCCATTTCGCCCAGCCGCTGGATGGTCATGGCCAGGCCCAAAAGCAGCAGCGGGTAAGCCAGGCAAAGCATGCGGGCCGGGAACTGGAGGTACTGGCCTAAGAACGGGAAGCGGTCTTCAATTGCCTGCCAAGGCAGCAGGCTAGAGCTGAGCAAAAGCCACATGGCCCCATACAAAGTCATGGCCAGGTTGAGCTTGGTCATTTCGCCCCGCCGAAAAATGGCCAACAAAAAGGCCACGGCGATCTGGACCAGCAGGATAGCCAGCATGTAGGGCGAGATGAAGGTCCGCGACGACTTAAGCAGGATCAGGCCATTAAGGACAGTAGGACGAGACATGATCAAGACATTGTGCGGCATCCGCATCTTCGCCGCCGTCACCAGGATATTGGTGTGGCTGACATAAAGCAGCGAGGCCAAAGTATTCAAACTCAGCAAGAGCGTCATCCCGACTGCCTTGGCGGTATCAGTGATGACCTGCTTTCGCTGCTGGTCAGCGCGATTGGCCACCAAAGCATAGAGCCAGGCCGGCAAAAGCATAAAGACAGCCGCGACCCCAGTCAGCAGGTGGCTTTCAGCCGCAAAAGTCATCAAGAAGGTCAACGGCAGCCAGTGGACTGGCCGCTTTTTGTCCAAGACCATGGTCAAGGCCACATTGGCCGCGTATGGCAATAGCAGCGCGCTGATCGCGGAAAAATTGGTCCCCATCTGCCAGCGCGGCACCCAGCCGATCGTAATGTAGACTACGGCCAAAACAGCTGCCAGAAAGCGGTTGGCCTTGACCTTGCGCGCGGCTAAATAAAAGCCCATTCCAGAGAAAAAGTAGATCAAGAAGCTGGTGATCACCTGGAACCTGTACCACTTGCCGACCAAGAGAAGGATGGCCCCCAAGAAATAAGCAAACAGCGGCCCGTACAAGGCATTGACCACCCGGCCGCTTTGCGTGTAGCCGTAGATGGCCATGAACCAGCTGAAGTTGCCGTGCTTGAGCTGCTGGCTGGCCTCATAGATCCGGTTGAAGTGAAACAGGCTGTCGGAGCCGATCAGCATGTTCCCCGTCAGCATCTGCGTCCAGGAAATCTTGGCCGCCACCAAGAGCAAGATGGCGTATGGCAGCAGGCGGTACAGCCAGCGGCAGACTGGCCGCCATTTTTCAGGCAATTTGGCTTGTTTTCGTTTCATTTTCTATCCCCTTTATTTATATATTTTAATAATTATACCCTCCTGGCAGAGACTGAAAATGATAACAAGCGTTATATACAAGGACTTATTTTATTAGCCAAAAAGCAGGCCAGCCAGCTGCCTGTGGTTAAATCCCATTTAAAAAGCCTGCATCGGCTCACGCGAAAGTGAGTCAATGCAGGCTCTTTTTTAATTGAACAAGATCTTCAAGGCCTGGCGGACGCTGGTGATCGGAATCACTTCAATCCCCTCGTCTTGCAAGGCTGGCGACATGTTGAACTTCGGAATGAAGATCCGCTTGAAGCCAACCTTGGCGGCTTCTCTGACCCGGGCCTGGATCTGGTTGACCCGGCGGACTTCGCCAGTCAGGCCGATTTCCCCGACAAAACAGTCGGTCGGCTGGATTTCCTTGTCATAATAGCTGGAAGCAATCGCCATGGCAATGGCCAGGTCAATCGCCGGCTCGTTCAGGCGGATCCCGCCAGTCGCCGTCAAGTAGGCATCCTGGTTCTGAAGCATCAGGTTCCCCCGCTTCTCCAGCACGGCCAAGAGCAAGGAGACCCGGTTGTAGTCCAGCCCTGAGGTCGTCCGCTTGGCATAGCCAAAGGCCGTTGGCGTCACCAGGGCCTGGATTTCGCCCAAGATCGGCCGGGTTCCTTCTAAAGAAACGACGACGGCCGACCCGGTTGAATTGGGCAGGCGCTCATCCAAAAAGACCGCTGAAGGGTTGGTGACTTCAGACAGACCTTCATTTTTCATCTCAAACATGCCGATTTCATTGGTCGCCCCGAAGCGGTTCTTGACCGAATGCAGGATCCGGTAGGCATGGTGCTCGTCGCCTTCAAAATAAAGAACCGTGTCCACCATGTGCTCCAGGATCTTTGGCCCGGCAATGGCCCCTTCCTTGGTCACGTGGCCAATCACGAAGACGGTGATCTGGTCCATCTTGGCGATCTTCATCAATTCCGCCGTAACTTCCCGGACTTGGGAAGCAGAACCGACCATGGAGTCCAGGCTGGGCTCATTCATGGTCTGGATGGAGTCGATGACCACGAAATCAGGCTTGACGTCGTCAATCTGGTCGCGGATGTGCTCCATGTTGGTTTCCGGATACAAAAGCATGGGACTTGCCCCCAGGTCCAGGCGGTCAGCCCGCATCTTGATCTGCCCGGCCGATTCTTCCCCGGAGACGTACAAAACCTTGTATTTATTGGCCAGGTCGCCCATGATCTGCAGCATCAAGGTGGACTTGCCGATCCCAGGGTCCCCGCCGATCAAGACCAGGGAGCCAGGCACGATCCCGCCGCCCAGAACCCGGTTCAGCTCTGAGGACTTGGTCAGAATCCGCTCTTCCTTCTCAGCCTTGACCGTGGCCAGCTTGACCGCTTCTTTAGCCCCCACGCTGGCCATCATCCGGCTGGGAGTGGCCTTGCTTGAGGTCTTTCTGACCTCCTGGCTCTCCTTTTCAAACTGGTTCCAGGCCCCGCAGTTTGGGCAGCGGCCCAGGTATGAGGCAGAAATATAGCCGCAGGAGCGGCACTTGTACTGCGTTTTGACTCTAGCCATTACTTATTCCCTTCCTTGCCAGTTGAGCCAAAGCCGGCCACGCGCTGGTTGTCGACCGGCTCATCGTCATCGCTCTTCAGGTAAGGCATGAAGATTGCCTGGGCGATCCGCTCCCCCTTCTTGATATGGAGGTCACGGACCCCATAGTTGAGCAATTGAACGAAGATTTCGCCTTCATTGCTTGGATTGTCGTAGTAGTCGCTGTCGATCACCCCAATCCCATTTGGCAGGGACAGGTTGCGCTTATACGTATTGGAGGACCGGTTGGCCAAAATCAAGACCTCATCTGCTGGCATATAAGCCTTGATCCCGGTTGGCACCAGGACTGGCTTTAAGGCGGCTTCCGCGTCCAGCAGGTCATTTTCGATCAGCTGGTGGCGGTTTTTGATCATCCAGAAGATCTTGATCAGCTTCATCTTCCAAATGCTGGGAATCGTAATGTCGCGCGCGGCTTCCAGGTCATAGCCGGCACTGGCAACCGTCTGGCGGCGCGGCAGGCTGATCCCTTGCCCTTCATACTTGCTGACGACTTCAAATCCTCTAACTCTGCTCATGATTCACGTCTCCTTTGTCTAATTCCTTAAAATATTCTACACTAGTTTTGCTGAATCATGACCAGTCACGATCATGAAAGAAATGCCATCAACAAGACGGAAGTGAGCAAATAAAATGCGAGAAAGCAAAGACATGACAAACGAAGCAGTCAAGAAAGAGCTTCGCTATGAAAAAGCTGGGGAATTGACCGCCAAGACCACTTTGGCCGAGATCAAGCGTGAGGACGAGACCGTCTGGGTCATGGGGCACGTCTTTTTGAGCCCTAAAGCCAGCCAGGCGGACCTGGACCAGCTGATGAATGATGCCAAGCAGTTCGCCGCATCCTCCGGCCACAAGATCTGGGTCCTTGATCCTAAAGGGATCAGCTACTTCATGCAGCACCCGGATTTTGAGCAAGTCTGGGCCGACAAGCCGGCCATCCTGCGCTAGCACTTTTTGGAATAGTTAGACTTAAGATTTTTTCTAAGCTACAATATTCAAGTAAAGATTATTTAGGAGGAAATTCGCATGTCACAAGAAATCAACTTTGACACTATCGATAACTTTGTCAGCGACTTGGCCAAGCACCCTGCCTACAAGGTAGCCGCTCACGCAGCGCAAACCAACGGCATCTACAAGGCCAGCCAAAACACCCAATCAGCAATCGACCTGGACCCAACCTTCTCAGTTGAAATCGACACCGGCTCAGTTTCAAACCAGAAGCAATCCGGCCGCTGCTGGATGTTCAGCGCCCTGTCAACCATGCGCCACGCCATCCAAAAGGAATTCAAGCTCAAGGGCTTTGAATTGTCCCAAAACTACACCTTCTTCTGGGACAAGTTTGAAAAGTCAAACTTCTTCTTTGAAAACGTCATCGGCTCAGCCGACAAGCCACTTGGCGATCGCAAGGTCGCCTTCCTGTTCCAAGCACCGCAAGGCGACGGCGGCCAATGGGATATGCTCTGCGGCTTGATTGAAAAGTACGGGATCGTGCCAAAGAAGGCCTACCCGGAAACTGCCAACTCCGAAAACTCCCGCGCGCTTGATGCGACCTTGAACACCATGCTGCGCAAGGGCGGCTTGGAATTGCGCGACTTGGTAAATGCCGGCAAGAGCGCTGAAGAAGTTGAAGCCCACAAGAACGAGCTTTTGTCAGCTATCTTCCGCATGCTGGCAACTTCCTTGGGGATGCCGCCAAAGACCTTCGACTTTGAATACAAGGACGATGAAGGCAACTACCACATTGACAAGGACCTGACTCCACAAGACTTCTTCAAGAAGTACGTTGGCTGGGACCTGGAAAACTACATTTCAGTCATCAACGGGCCAACTGCCGACAAGCCATACAACAAGGTCTTCTCAGTTGAATACCTTGGCAACGTCGTTGGCGGCCGCCAAGTCCGGCACTTGAACCTGGAATTGAGCGACTTCAAGAAGCTGATCATCAACCAATTGGAACAAGGCGAAGTTGTCTGGTTCGGCTCAGACGTCTCACAGGACAGCGACCGGCAAGCAGGGCTTTTGGACACCAAGCTCTACGAAACTGATGCCTTGTTTGACTTCGACTTCTCAATGACCAAGGCCCAACGGCTTGACTCAGGCGAAAGCATGATGAACCACGCCATGGTTATCACTGGCGTTGACTTGGTAGACGGCAAGCCAACCAAGTGGAAGATCGAAAATTCATGGGGCGACAAGCCTGGCTTCAAGGGCTACTTCGTCATGAGCGATGAATGGTTTGACCAATTCGTCTACCAAGCCGTTTTGAACAAGGCCTACCTGCCAGAAGATGTCAAGCAGGCTTACGACGAAGGCAAGAAGAACCCAATTCAATTGCTTCCATGGGACCCAATGGGCTCATTGGCATGCAAGTACTACTAATTCGGCAATGTCATTAAGTTAGGACACTGACTTATAACATGCCTTAGGACGCTCATCCAAGTTGGATGAGCGTTTTTTTGTTTTTCTTTTTGGTTCCTGAAAAGTGCCTAGCTAAGTCTTCAAGGGCTACTTGTCTTTTGGAAATAAACAGCTATACTAGCAATAGTCAAATAAAGCGTCGAATGAGGTGCAACGATGTTCAAACAACCTTTGGCCGACTTGATGCGGCCGCAATCACTAGAGCAGATGGTTGGGCAAAGGCAGCTCCTGGCCCCGGGAAAGCCGCTGCGGCAGATTATTGACCAAGCGGTCCCATTGAGTCTGATCCTGTGGGGGCCGCCTGGTTGCGGCAAGTCTACCCTGGCTGGAGTCATGGCTAAGAGCCTGGACTTGCCATTTGAATCGTTCAATGCTTCAATTCAAAACAAAACCCAGCTGCAAGAACTGATCAAGCAACATCCAGACGAAAGCTTCGTCCTCCTGCTGGATGAAATCCACCGCCTGACCAAGCCGCTTCAGGACTACCTTCTCCCCTATCTAGAAAACGGGCATATTCTCTTGGTTGGCGCGACTACGGAAAATCCAGTCATGAGTATCGCGCCGGCGATCCGCTCCCGTTGCCAGATTTTTGAATTCGGACCAATTTCCGCGGAAGAGATCGAGCCTGTCTTAAAGCGAGCCGCCAGTGAGCAGCTGGACTTTGACCTAGGGGATGAAGAAGCCCATGCTATCGCCAACTCAGCCAATGGCGACGTACGGGTTGCCTTGAACATTCTGGATACGCTCCATGCCATGTACCCAGAGCAGCTGACTATGGCAGAGATCGCGTCTTTTGCCAAGAACCAGCACTTTGCCTATGACAGGGATGCCACCCAGCACTATGACTATCTGTCAGCTTTTCAAGACTCAATTGAAGGTTCGGATACCGACGCGGCCCTGTATTATCTGGCAGTGCTGCTCGAGAGCGGCGATTTAGACTCGGTGGTCAGAAGGCTTAAGGACGCGGCAGTTTTAACGGTTGGCCTCGCCGCTCCAGAAACGGTCACCCAAGCAATCACTTTAGCCAATACCGCTAGAGAAATCGGTCTGCCCAGGGCAACATCAGCATTGACTATGGCCACCATGCTGCTCTGCATCTGTCCAAGATCAGACTCTGTCCGCTGGGCATATGCCAGAGCTAAGATGGACGCGCAAAATCCCAGCGCCCACCCAATGCCAGCCTACTTGCGAGATGACCACTACAAGGAAGCCGGCAAGCTCCGTGGTGCAGGGCTCAAGCTTGATGCCTTCAATCAGCCCCACCAAATCGCCAAGCAGGCCTATTTGCCAGAAGACTTGATCGGCCACCACTACTTTTTCCCGCGCAGCACAGCCAATGAAGAACGGCTCTACAAGCAATACCAAGCCTTGTTTGAATATATCTACGGGAAAAAGTTTGCCGCGAGCGACCCATTGCGGCAACGGGAAAAGTAAATAGACCAAAATCTCTACGATTTTGCAAAGCAAAGACCCAAGCGAAGAACTCGCTTGGGTCTTTTTGTGATGCTGTTTACAGCAAAAAAGCCCTGATCAATGATCAGGACTTCTCCGCTTTAAATTAGTGGCGCTTCTTGCGCAGGCTTGCCAGGCCCAGGGCGGCAGACATGCCTAAGGCAATCAGGCCGGCAGCAACTGCTGCTGGAGATTCCTTGGCACCAGTCTGTGGCAGCTTGGCTTCACCTGCCGTGGTCTTAACGGAGTTGGCTGAACCAATTCCATTGCCTGCGGCGTTAGTCAAACCGGCACCCTTGAGAGTTGGCGTACCTGGAGTGATTGGCTCGCTTGGCGTCTTAGCGCGACCAGAGTTAAGCTGGCCAGCATTTGGATAAGCCGGGTCGGACTTAGTCTTCCGGACAAGCGGCTTAACCTTTGGCTTAGTTGGCTCACTCTTGGTCTTGGTTGGCTTGGCCTTCGGCTTAGTCGGCTTTGGCTTTGACTTGGTCGGCTTAGCTTCTGGCTTGACTTCCGGTTTAGTCTCTGGCTTCGTTTCTGGAGTAGTTGGCTTCGTTTCCGGTTTTGGTAGTTTTCCACAAAAAGTTCTTTTGTAAAAAAATACACAACCCCAAAAATGGAGTTGTGCATCTCAGATTGTATTTCTCTTTACTTAATTTGAAGCACCGCTGACCGTGTCAACCGCAAGTTCGGCATTGGCACTATCCGCCGCAATTCGGCCAAAGGTAAAGACGTCAGCCAAGGCATTGCCGCCCAGACGATTGCCGGCGTGAACCCCACCGGCATTTTCCCCGGCACTGTAGAGACCGGCAATTCTTTGCCCTGCTTCGTTTAAGACGTGGGCTCCGGCATCAATCTTCAACCCGCCCATGGTGTGGTGCATGGCTGGTTGACGTGGTGTAGCGTAGAATGGACCATTTTCAACCCGGTGGTCAAAGACGCTCTTGTGGAATTCCGGGTCGTCCCCTTGGTCAACGTATTGGTTGTACTTCTTGATGCTTGCCAGCAAGTGGTCAGGATCAACCTTGATCTGCTTAGCCAATTCTTCCAAGGTGTCTGCCTTGTACAATTGCCCATTGGCAATTTCTTGCTTGATCTTGTTTTCATCAGTATTGTAGGCTGAGTTCTTGATCGTTTCATCAGCAATCAAGTAGAACAAACCACCATTGGCAATGGCGGCTTTTGCCAAAGTGTCACGGCCAGCGTATTCGTTAACGAAACGGTCACCCTTTTGGTTAACCATGACAAAGTCAGCTGGCGGGACTTGCAAACCAGTGTTGTATTCACCCGTCTTTGGGTCGGCGACTGGCATCATTTGGGTGAAGCCCATACCAACCAAGGCCGCGCCTGCTTCCAAGCCCAAGTTGATCCCGTCACCGGTAATATATGGGGCATTGGTGGTCTTCATGTTGTCTGGAATGTCGTCCCAGTAAGTGTTGTACTTTTGTAGCATCTTGGTATTGGCACTGTAGCCGCCCGCCGTCAAAATCACGGCTTTGGCGTGAACGGTCAGTTTATCGGTCTTAACCCCAGTTACCCGGCCGTTTTCAAGCAGCAAGTCCGTTACCTTCGCGTCAGTGAAAGTCTGACCGCCATGTTCATCATAGTACTTCTTCAAAGCTTTGATGTAACCAAAGCCGTCGCTTTCCACTGGCTTGTGGGCCCGGCGCCACAAAGCACCGACTGGCATGGTTACGGCTGACATGTTGAAGTCAACGCCAATTGAAGCCAGCCACTTGACTGATTCCAAGGCGTGATCAGTCAAAGTCTTGGCCAAGGAGTAGTCACTGTAAATTTCGTTACCTTTTAAGTCAACCCGCTTGCCGCCCAGGTAAGTTTGCAGACGGTGGAAGAGAACTGAGTCAAACAGGTAATTCTTACCACTGTCAAGGTAAGCTTTGATCTGCTTTTGCATCTCCTTAAAGTCGTCCCGGTATTCCGGCGCGATTTCGTCTTCCTTGACTTCCATCATTTGCTCCAAGGTGACGTTTTCCCCTGGCAAGGCTGGAAACTTGTTTTGCCATTCTGGGTCAGCGGCGTTTAAGAAACCACCTGACCGCATGGTGTTACCACCAACGGTTGGCGCCTTTTCCAGCAAGGCAACCTTCAGACCATGTTGCAATGAACGGACAGCCGCGGTAAAACCAGCCCCGCCGGCACCAACCACGGCCACGTCAACCGTGATTTCCTGACTGCCTGTTTCAGCTGCTTGGTACTTTGGCCGCTTCTTGAATTCATCAGCATCCCCGCCAGCTAATTCAATGGCTTGGCCAACCCCGTCCAAGATCCCGCGGCTAGTCAAAGAGGCCCCTGAAACGACGTCCACATTCAAAGTTTGGCCTTTCACAATTGCTTCCGGAATCCGCTTCATTGCCGCGTCCGAAATACCAGCCGTTTCCCCTGCAGCTACTTGGACATCCGTAATCCGGTCCTCATCAACAGTTACTGTCAGCTTGAACTTACCATTGTGGCCTTGCGCGTCAACCGTGTATTTTCCAGCCTTCATTTTCGTCCTTCTTTCTGTTACTTCAGTTATTTTTTCTCTTAGTTGTGATCGTAGCACTTGAAAAAAGCCAGGGCAATCAAAACTTGTGATTTTTATCATTAATTCAAAAGATAACTGTCTTTTCAGGATTTTATAAAGACTCCTAAACGAAAAAAGCTTTTCCTTCCAAGCGAAGGAAAAGCTTTTTCATGTATTACCAAATGTGCAGCAGGCGGGTTCTGTCCAGCTTGGACAAGTTGAATTGGTGCACGTGCTGCTTCTCATTTTCCGGGAATTCCCGCAAGAAGTCGGCTACGTTGTACAGCCCCGTTGAATAGGACCAAACGCCCTTGACCTTCTTGATCGGGTCCAGCATCTCGTTTCTGATTGGATAAGCTGAAATCAGGAAGTGCTTGTGGTGGAACTTGAAGACGAAGTAAGGAAGACGGAACTCGTCCACGACCTCTTCCTTGGTCTTGCCGATCGTCACCACATTGCGGTAGGTGCCATACTTCTCACTGAACTTGTCGTTGAAGGAGAAGTAGAAGTTGGAGATATGCACATGTGGAAAGTCTTCTTCTTTGACCTCGTCAGGAATCGCGATCACATGTGAATACCGGTCCAGGTTGTTTTCCCTTTGCAAAAGGGCGTGTTCCATCTGGGTGGGCTTGATGCCCTTGACCCAGTCGGGCACTTCCGGGTGTGCCATGTATGAGTTGTACATCATGGCGATTACTTCGGGCTTGACCCAGTCGTACTGCATCCGGACCTGGTTTCTCTTCAATAAGCCTTCAAGAGTCTGATTCTGCATCAAGTCGACCACATAGCATTCGTAGTGGTACTTCTCGCACCATTTCTTGTAGTGGTCGATTTCGCTTGGCACGATGTGGGTGCCGTCCACGATCACGGTCTCGCCATAGGACATCTTGTGCTCAACCAGATTGTCCTTCATCTTCTTGGTTTGATCCGTAACGTGCCGCGGAATCACTTGGTGCAGTACGTCAGTCTTCTTGTCATAGTATACGGTAAGATCCGCCAGAAGCAGCCGAATCTCATCTCCGCTGATCGCGTAAGGCATCAGGTGGTGCCGCGCGATGAATGAAGATTTGCCAGAGCCAGGTGCGCCTCTTAAAAGAAATAATTTGCGCATATTTCGCTCCATTGTAAAAAACTATTTTGAATATCAAATTCGATTTTACCATAACTTGGCCATCTGTCGCGCGGAATGCCTTATTTTTCATCAAAAAAGCTTTCCTACTTTTTGTAAGGAAAGCTTTTAATTCTACTAAATCAAGGAATCCCATGGATTCAGTTCCACTGGCTCGGTTTCCAGCAGGTCCAGGATCTGCTTTGGCACGAATTCCTTCTTGACGGTCACTTCATAAACGTATTCTCTAAACCAGTCGTTGCTCATGACGAAGTAGCCCTTGGCCCCGCTCTTGTCGCCCCATGAGTTTTCAACCTTCCATTGCCGGATTTCCCCGTGGTCGACGTCAACCCCGACGATCGCCATGTCGTGTGAGGACATCCCCACGCCAGTGGCCAGGCGCTCAGCCTTGGTCATGGCCGTGTCGATGCCCAGCAAGTCGTCGAGCTTGTAGAGGTCTGGGTCCATGAAGCCAGTCTTGCGATCCATCTGGCGCAGAACGTCGTTGCCAAACCAAACTGCCCGCCCGCTCTGCAGCATCTTTACCGTGGCGTCTTCCAGGTATTCCATTGGCACGTTGACGAACAAGTTGGGCAACCCGCCGGCCACGTTGTCCTCAAAGCCCAGGTGCAAGACCCGGTTCAGTTCATGATCCGGCGCGTTGGCCAAGACCACGTAGTCGTCAAAGTCGGTGTCGCAGTATTTGTTGAAGAACTCAACCGGGGTCAGGTTCTTTTCCAAGTGGTAGTGCTTGTCGTCGTCTCTGAATTCCAGGTCAAAGGTCTTTGGCGGCTCGCCAACGGCAATGGCCATGATCTTGTAGATCTCGGCCAAGAACTCTTTTCTTTTGGCTTCAACGGCGGCTTCATCCCCGGCTTGAACCAGCTTGCGCAAGGTCAGGGCGTCCTTCTTCTGCTTGTCGGACAAGACCATGTTCAAGGCATCCGAATGGTTGCTGTTAAAGCTTTCCGGCATCGCGTATGACGGCACGACCCCGTACTTGGCGATCACTGAGGCCGCCATGTGCCACTGGCCGCCGTCAGTCGTAGTCCAGTCCAGGTAGCCGCGCACGGTCCGGTCATCCAGCGGCCGGTCAGCAGTGGCGATGATCCGGTCGTAGAAGTAGTTGGCCCGCTCAATCTTGTCCCAGAAGTAGTTGTAGGCCTGGGAGAAGGTGAAGTTCTTGGCCTTGTTCTTGGCCCCAAAGTTGTGCCGGACGACGTTCAGCGTTGAAAAGAGCCAGCAGCGGCCGGACCGCTCCTGGTTGGTCACGTTGTCCGTGTCCAGTTCCACTGAGAAGGTCCGGTTCAAGCGCCGGGAGACTTCCGGGTTCCAGGAGGCTTCAATGACCCCGCTGCGGCCAGCGGCTCTGGCAATGGCCTGGTTCTTGGGGTCCGCGTTGAAGCCGCGGCTGAATTCAGCGATTTCTTCTAAGTTAAGCTTGTGTGACATAAATGCTCCTATTTGTATTTTTTAGTTATTTTTTATAAAAAGCAGGTACCCTTTTATCCTACAGGATCTGCTTATTGACAATCCGCAAGTCATGGTCAAAATCGTAGACGATCGCCTTGGCGTTGGGTACTTCCAGCTTCAAGATATCCACATTGTTGATCTGCTCCAGGTACTTGATCAAAGCCCGCAGGCTGGAGCCATGGGCCACGATCAGCTGGTCCTCGCCCTGGCGCAAGCGGCTGGCAACCTCGTCTTCATAGTAAGGAAGCAGGCGCAGCTGGGTCTGGTGCAGGCTTTCCGCCCGGGGCAAAAGCCGCGGGTCCACGTACTTGTAGCGGCGGTCAATGGTTGGCGACCCCTGGGCCGGCGGCACCGCGTCAAAGCCGCGCCGCCACTCCAATACCTGCTCTTTGCCAAAAACCTTGCGGGACACGTCCTTGTTTAAACCGCGCAAGGCCCCATAGTGACGCTCGTTGAGCCGCCAGGTCTTGGTCATCGGCAGCCACAAGAAGCCGCAGGTCTCAGCCACGATGTTGGCCGTCTCAATTGCCCGCGACAAGACTGACGTGTGAATGTGCGTTGGATAAAAGCCGGGCAAGAGCGCCAGCTTCTCCCCAGCTGCTTTGGCCTGCGCGCGCCCCTTGTCGGTCAAAGGAACGTCGTTCCAGCCAGTATATACGTTTGCTGCATTGGCTTCGCTTTCGCCATGCCTAAGCAGTGCCAATTTTGCCATAATGCTTGCCTTCTATGCGAAAAATGCCCAAATGCCGGTAATGATAAACAATACGCCTAAGAAAAGGAAGGCGTTGCTACTCAAGCCCTTGGACGGCTCGCCGCCCTTCTTGGCCTTGATCTTGCGCGAAATCCCCGTCGCCAGGTCCCAGATGCCAAACAGCAGAACCGCGTAGGGAACCCACCATGAATGCACGTTCATTGCTTACCCCCAGAGCTTGTAGGCATAGAAAATTGCCGCGATCAAGACGACCGCCCCGGTCAGGTAGTAGGATCTGGCGGTCAGCTTGACTTGGCCTTCCTTCATGGTTCTGGCCGCGTTAAAGCCGCGGGCCAGTTCCCACAAGCCAACGATCAACAACAAAATAAAGGTAAAAGTATGCGTATCCCACTTCATAGAATCAATTTCCTTTTATAAATCATCTGCTGAGCAGTTGTAGTCAACGATCTTAAAGTTCCCGTCTTCATCCAGAATTCCCCGGGTCACGCTGCCGTTTTCCGGGAAAGGAATGTCGTGGAGGCCGTCGCTTTGGTCCCAGTACTTGATGCCCAGGGTCTTGATGAAATCCCCGTGGGAGACGACCAGGACCCGGCCCTCGTTTCTGGTTTCCTCGCGCAGGACCTTGACGGCCCGCTGCATGCGTAGGTCCAGTTCCTCCACGTTTTCGGCCAGGTGCCGTGGGTCCGCCTTCTTGGTGGCTTCTCTGAACTTGTAGATGCCAACGGCATCGATAATCGCCTTCACGTCTTCGGTTTCAGGGATGCCAGCGGCCTTGGAGACGGCGCGCCAGGTCTCGTCAATGCTGTCGCCTTCAAAGGAGCCGAAAAAGACTTCCCGGAATTCCGGCAGCTTCTTGATCTTCCCGATCTGGGAGACCACGTTGGCATTCTTCATCAAGTGGACGGTGTCGATCGCCCGCTTGAGGTCGGAAGAATACATGTTGTCAAAGTGAATCTGCGCCAAGGCCAAGGCGGTCTTCTTCAAATCATCGATCCCCCTGATGGTCAAGGGAGTGTCGCACCAGCCCTGCACCTTGCCCAAGCGGTTGAACAGGGTCTCGCCATGACGGACTAAATAGACTTCAGTTTTCAAACATTTCCTCCTTTTTTATCTTTATCGAACTACTCTATTCTAACTTACTTTGCTAGCAATTTCACTAAAACCAGGCAGAGGCCGCCAGATAAGCCGCCAGGGCCACGGAAAAGGCGGCGGTCACCCCTCTGACCAGGCTCGGCTTTAGATATTTAATCAGTTTCTGGCCAAGAAAGCCACCGATAAACATCCCCGCCGCCAAAGGGATAGCCACGTCCCAGCGGACCAGGCCCCGGTACATGAAGATCAAGAGGGCGACCAGGTTGGCCAAAGAGCCAATGATGGCCTTGATCCCGTTGATGACGACGAAGCTGGATTTTGACAAGTAGGTCAAAAAGACCAGGGTCAAGACGCCGGAAGCCGCCCCGAAGTAGCCGGCGTAAATGCCAGCCATAAACAGGCCCAGGTAGGCCAGGACCAGCTTGAGCTTGCTGTCTGAGTCCCGGGTGTAGATCGGCCGCCGCCCGCTCCAGACCAAGAGGCCCCCGCTCATCAAGACCAGGAGGGGGACGATTTTCTTAAAGATTTCGCCGGGAAAGGCTGACAAAAGCCAGCCCCCAATGGCCGCCCCGGAGAGCTGGAAGAGGCCGTACCAGGCCAGTTCCCGCCAGTGCCCTTTCATTTCCTTGAGGCAGGAGGTCAAAGCCCCAAAGCCTGTAGTCACCAAAGAGGCCGTGTTGGTCATGTTGGCCACGACCGGACTGAGCCCGACCAGCAACAGGCCGGGGTAAGAAACCAAAGAGGCCATGCTGGCCACGGAAGAGACGATTCCGGCCAGGATGCCCAAGACGATTAAGTAGACAATCAGCATAAATACTTCCTTTGCTTTATTTTGCTTGCTAAAAAATTCCAACTTATTTATTGTAGTTGATTTTCACCCACGTGAAGCAAGCATTTGTGCTTTTTGGCCAGGAAATGAAGTACAATAGGCTTAAGCAAAACAACAAGATCAGAAATTTCGACAAATGCGAGGTAAAAATCATGGTTAAAGCAGCAATCGTATTTTCAGATGGATGTGAAGAAGTTGAAGGCTTGAGCCAAGTCGACGTTTTGCGCCGCTTGGACATCCCTTGCGACATGATCGGCCTGACCAGCAAGACCATCCGCGGCGGCCACGGGATCGTTTTTGAATGCGACAAGACCCTGGACGACAGCCTCTTGGACTACGACCTGGTCTCCTTCCCAGGCGGCGCGCCTAACGCCCACCACTTGCGCGACAGCGTCAAGCTGGGCGAATTGATGGCTGAACGCCACCGGCAAGGCAAATGGGATGCCGCCATGTGCGCCTCCCCGATTGCCTTGTCCAAGTACGGGCTCTTGGAAAACGCCAACTGGACCAGCCACCCGGACTTTAAGGCCCAAGTGCAGTCAGAAAACCCAAGCAGCCACTACATGGACACTCCGGTCGTCGTTGACGCTGAGCACAAGCTGATTACCAGCCGCGGGCCAGCTACTTCCTGGGCTTTTGCCTACGCGATCGCCCGCGTCTTGGGCAAGGACACGGAAGACTTGGAAAACGCGATGCAGTACAACTACCTGCGCGACCACATCAACCTGGACTAGTCCCATGGCTTTAAGCTACATCACCGAAGCCCAGGTGGCGGATCTAGCCGCCATCATGCATATCATCAATGACGCGAAGGCTTTTTTAAAAGCATCCGGCTCCAGCCAGTGGCAGGAAGGCTATCCTGATGAAGCCACCATCTTAAGCGACATCAAGGAGCACGCCGGCTTCATCCTGAAGACTGACGGGCAAATTGCCGCTTATGCCGCGATCACCGGGCAAGACCCCAACTACGCCGTAATTGACGGGGCTTGGGCTAACGTGGCCGACCCCTACGCGGCGATCCACCGGATTGCCATCGGCTCAGCCTTCCGCGGCCAGCACTTGGCCGGGCAGTTCTTGAACCAGCTCATTGCCCTGGGCTTAAGCCGGGGGATCAAGAACTTCCGCGTCGACACCGGCAAGGCCAACGCGGCCATGCAGCACCTGGCGCTTAGCCATGGCTTTCAGCTGCGCGGGATCATCAAGGTCACCAGCGACTCTATCGATCCCAGCCGCCTGGCCTATGAACTCAATCTGCCAGCAGAATAAATCAAGCAACAAGGAGCATAGCAGGAGATGACAGAAACGCTAACGATTAAAGATCTGCAAGTCGATTTAAAGGTGATCCCCCTGACCACCCCCTTCGTGACGGCCCTGCACCGGGTGGACAGCATCAACGCCGTCCGCGTCAGAGTCGCCCTTTCCAATGGGATCGTGGGCACGGGGACCTGCACCCCCAATGAGAAGGTCACAGGCGACACGATCAACAGCGCCGCGGCCGTCATCAAGGAGGTCATCCGGCCGCTGCTTTTAGGCCAGGACTTTGGCGACTGGCGCCGGCTCTTGCAGCTGCTGCAAGCCAGCATCGTCCACAACGGCCCGGCCAAGGCCGCCGTTGAGCTGGCCCTCTATGACGCCAAGCGCCAGCTTTTGGGCATCAGCCTGACTGAGCTCTTGGGCGGCAAGGGCGGCAGCGTCCACACCGACTACACCATTTCCATTGGCGACCCCGACCAGATGATTGCCGAAGGGCAAAAGCGCGTCGAGGCCGGCTTTAAGTCCCTCAAGCTGAAATTGGGCCACGGGCACGTGGACCGGGACATCAAGCTGGTGGAAGACTTTGCCTATGCCGTTGGACCAATGATCCACCTGCGCCTGGACATGAACCAGGCCTGGAGCGCGCGGGATACCTTAGAAGCCGCCAACTACTGGAAGAAGCACAAGCTGGCCATCGACTTTATCGAGCAGCCAGTGCCAGCCGGCGACTTGGACGCCATGGCCTGGCTGACCAAGACCTCCCCTTACCCAATCATGGCTGACGAGGCCGTGGAGAGCTATCTTGATGCCCAAAAGGTGGTTGAAAAGCGGGCCGCCGACTACATCAACATCAAGCTGATGAAGACCGGGGGCTTGAGCGAGGCCCAAAAGATCAACGATCTGGCTGAAAGCCGCGGGATCAAGACCATGGTCGGCTGCATGATCGAATCGATTGAGTCGATCTCTGCCGCCTGCTCCTTCGTCCTGGCCAACCCCAACGTCGTCTTCGCCGACCTGGACTCAGTCTTCATGGCTGACCAGGACCCTGACATGGCTAATTTTGCCGTGGCGGCGGGCGATACGATTACGGTTAAGTAATTTTTTCATTAAGGAGGCAAAGCCATGTTAGCAAGCAAGCTCGACCAGCTCCTGCGCCCCTTGCCGGGCAGAGAAGCCCTGCTGATCACGAACGCGGCCGGGGAGGTTCTTTTTCAAACAGACAGCGTCAATGACCGCTTCAAGTCAGCCAGCCTGATCAAATTAGGGGTAGCCGCCTACATGCAGGCCCACCCCATGGACCTGACCCAGACGGTCACGGTCAAAGATGAGGCGATCGTGGAAGGCGGGATGCTCTGCCACTTGGCCCAAAGGAATTGGAGCTTGCGGGACCTACTGGACTTGATGCTGTCAGATTCAGACAATACCGCCACCAACGTCCTGATCGACTGGTGCGGCTTTGACCAGCTGGAAGCCTGGTTTAAAGAATGCTATCAAGGCCTGCACCTGGGCCGCTACCTGATGGCCGAAGCCGACAGCCAGACCGGGAAGGAAAACTACATCACCGCGGCTGCGGCCATGAAGCTCTTCAAGCAGCTGCTGGACGATCCCAGCCCCTTTGGCGAGATCTGCCGCGGGGCCATGTACAACCAAAGCTCCCGCAACAAATTGATCGAAAACCTTCCGGAAGGCTGCTCCTGGAACAAGACCGGGGAGCTGGACGACACTGAGCATGACATCGCCAGAATCATGGTCGATGACCAGTATCTGGACGTCTGCTTCATGAGCCACTACCAAGGCCTGCGCGAGCGCGCCAAGATCATCCTGGCCATGAACCAGGTCGGCGAGCTGGCCTACCAGGAATTAGGCGGAACAATTTCATAATTATCCGCGCTGCCCGAACGGGAGACGCTTTAGAACACTCATCTCAGTTGGATGAGTGTTTTTGTGTGGGCTGGGGCACGCGCGGTGTTAGGTATTTTTTCAACATCGGTTTCCCGAAAAGTACCCAACTGAGACCAAATTGCTTTCTCCATGCAAAGTCAATCTCGTAATTGCCGCGCAGCGGGCCTTTCCAGCCACAATATTTTGATAATTTTTCAGAAATTATGATAAAATTGATAGTAACTGTTAATTTTATTTAAAAGTGGGGATTGCAAAACATGGACATCACTAATTTTTTCACGGTCGAGTCATCGGAGCTTTCCAAATCCGACCGTAAGATCATGAACCGCATGACCAAGGACTTGACCAACGTTGAATCCCTGACCATCAATCACCTGGCGGAAGAAGCCGGGACCAGCCTGGCCTCCGTACAGCGCTTTTGCCAGAAGATGGGCTATTCTGGCTTCAAGGAATTCAAGTTTCAGCTGCTGACCTACATCAAGAAGCAGGAAAGCCAGAGCGCCATGGTCTCGACCAGCGAATACCTGCAGGACTACCACGATGCCATCAATCAAGTCTGGACCACCAACGAGACCGATGCCGACGAGCTGGCTGACGTCCTGATCAACAGCTCCAACAATTTCATCTTCGGGATCTACTATTCTGAATTGCCGGCCCGCCTGCTCTGCATGGGGATGCGGGACCTGGGGAAGGCGACCTACTTCGGGGATGCCCTGGCTGCTGGCGAGCACCTCTTCCCTTTGAGCAATGAAGACTCAACTGCCGTCTTCTACTCGGTTTCCGGGATCTCCAAGCTTTTTGGCTCCTCCCCCCTGCCTAAGTCCATCTCACATTTCAAGCACAGCTACTTGATCACGATGAACCCAGACACGCCTTTGAAAAAGTACTTCAAGAAGGTCATCATCCTGCCAGGCAAGAACCTGGCTCAAGGGCTGCCGGTCGACCCGCAGTCAATCCCCGTCGTCTTTACCGAAAGAGTCATCGATATCGCCGCAACCAAATACCGCCATTAATCAGCTGCCGAAAGGCAGCTTTTTTGATTGGGCTGGAGGCGGCAGTTGGGGACTTTGCGGGGAACATTTTTTGAAAAATGACAACAGTTGGGGACTTCGCGGGGATTATTTTTTCAAAAATGACAACAGTTGGGGACTTTGCGGGGATTATTTTTTCAAAAATGACAACAGTTGGGGACTTTGCGGGGATCATTTTTTCAAAAATGACAACAGTTGGGGACTTCGCGGGGAACATTTTTTCAAAAATGACTAACTACATCGCAAATCAGCCCCTAAAAGTACCTAACTACTGACATTTTTACCAAAATGATCCCCTAAAAGTACCTAACTACTGACGTTTTTACCAAAATGATCCCCTAAAAGTACCTAACTGATGCAGAAATCACGTGGCTCAGTAATAAACGGGGATCGTTTTTCGAAAAGATCGCTTGGCTCAGTAATAAACGGGGATCATTTTTCGAAAAAATCGCTTGGCTCAGTAATAAACGGGGATCATTTTTCGAAAAAAACGTTTGGCTCAGTAATAAACGGGGATCTAAACAATAAATCAGCCCCGCTTTTACCGCAGCCAAAGCCAAATCAAACAAAATCAGCCCCGTTTTTACCGCAGCCAAAGCCGAATCAACAAAAATCAGCCCCGTTTTTACCGCAGCCAAAGCCAAATCAAACAAAATCAGCCCCGCTTTTACCGCAGCCAAAGCCAAATCAACAAAAATCAGCCCCGTTTTTACCGCAGCCAAAGCCAAATCAAACAAAATCAGCCCCGCTTTTACCGCAGCCAAAGCCGAATCAACAAAAATCAGCCCCGCTTTTACCGCAGCCAAAGCCAAATCAACAAAAATCAGCCCCGTTTTTACCGCAGCCAAAGCCAAATCAAACAAAATCAGCCCCGCTTTTACCGCAGCCAAAGCCAAATCAAACAAAATCAGCCCCGTTTTTACCGCAGCCAAAGCCAAATCAAACAAAATCAGCCCCGTTTTTACCGCAGCCATGGCAAAATCAACAAAAATCAGCCCCGCTTTTACCGCAGCCATGGCCAAATCAACGAAAATCAGCCCCGTTTTTACCGCAGCCAAAGCCCATGCCTAATTGTTTGCCAGGGCTGGCGAAGATTGTTAGAATTTTACTTAAGCATTTGGTTACTTTTTGTAACTAATCTGATAAAAGCAGCTGAAACAGGAGAAAATAATGGAATTAAACTACAAAGAACTCGCGGCAGCCAAAAAGGACGCCATCCTCAAGGACTTGGCGGAATTGATCGCCATCGACTCATCCGAAGACCTGGCCAAGGCCAGCGCGGAATACCCCGTTGGCCCTGGCCCGGTCAAGGCTATGACCAAGTTCCTCAGCTTCGCCCAGCGCGACGGCTTTGACACGGAAAACTTCGCCAACTACGCTGGCCGGGTCAACTTCGGTGAAGGCGACCAGCGCCTGGGCATCATCGGCCACATGGACGTCGTTCCTGCCGGCGATGGCTGGACCCATGACCCCTTCAAGATGGAAATCGACGCTGAAGGCCGGATCTACGGACGCGGCAGTGCCGACGACAAGGGACCAAGCCTGGCAGCCTACTACGGGATGCTCCTTTTAAAGGAAGCCGGATTTAAGCCCAAAAAGAAGATCGACTTCGTCTTGGGAACCAATGAGGAAACCAACTGGGTTGGCATCGACTACTACTTGAAGCATGAGCCAACGCCAGATATCGTCTTCTCCCCTGATGCTGAATACCCGATCATCAACGGCGAACAAGGGATCTTTACCCTGGAATTCACCTTCAAAAACGACGCCGCCAAGGGCGACTGCGTCCTGCAGTCCTTCAAGGCCGGCATCGCCACCAACGTGACTCCGCAGGTAACCCGAGCCACGATCACGGGGCCAAAGCTGGGCGACATGGCCGCTGCCTACCAGCTCTTCTTGGCCGACAATGGCCTGGAAGGCAGCTTTGACGTCAAGGGCGACGCGGCCGACATCGTGCTGGTTGGCCAAGGTGCCCACGCCTCTGCCCCGCAAGTCGGCAAGAACTCCGCCACCTTCCTGGCCTTGTTCTTGGACCGCTATGCTTTTGCCGGCAGAGACAAGAACTTCCTTCACTTCTTAGCCGACGTGGCTCACGAAGACTTCTACGGGAAAAAGCTGGGCATCTACCACAAGGACGACTTGATGGGCCAGATCGCCAGCTCCTCAACCATTTTTGCCTACGAACACGACGGCGAGGCCTTGATGAAGAACAACGTCCGCTACCCGCAAGGCACTGACCCTGACACCATGGTCAAGCAGGTCATGGCCAAGTTCGGCGGCATCCTGGACGTCAGCTACAATGGCTTTGAAGAGCCGCACTACGTGCCAGGCGACGATCCACTGGTTCAAACCCTGCTCAAGGTCTACGAAAAGCAGACCGGGAACAAGGGCCACGAAGTCGTTATCGGCGGCGGTACCTACGGCCGCCTCTTCAAGCGCGGGGTTGCCTTCGGCGCCCAGCCGGAAAACGGCCCGATGGTCATGCACGCGGCCAACGAATACATGATGGTCAAGGATCTGATCGACTCAATCGCGATCTACGCCGAAGCCATCTACGAACTGACTAAAGACGCTGATTAAACTGAAAAGCGGTGCGGTTGCATCGCTTTTTCTTTTTGCTAAAATTGCCTTAGCTCAAACCAATATCGGCAATTGCAAAAAAGCGAGGCAGATCATGAAATACACAACCGTGAACAAAATCAGCGACTTAGGTCCCATCAAAAAGCTCAGTCTTGTCAACAACCCCAAGATCATCCTGCAAACTTCTGAATTTTTGCCGGGTAATGACGTGCTCATCCAGGACTGCAAGCAGCGGCTCAGCTTAATGAGCAATGGCCATGGCAGCTATTCCGCCTTCGACTTGGTCACGGATTCCGAAATACCGCCACTTAGCTTTCCCATCCTGAATGCCAAGGTGCGCTGCCGGGAGCGCCACCGCTTCACCCTGCCTAAGCAGACGGCGAACTATCTTTTGACCAGCTTCCGCCAGTATTTCACTGAGCAGGAGGCAGCAGGCCAAGCCAGTGACCTAGACGACGCGCTGAAGCTGCGCTTTGAAGACGAGGACCTGCAGGTCTGGAAAGGCTATTTGCCTACTTGGACAGAACCATGCTTCAATGGCGCTGACCTGGCAGCCCTCTTGCGCAAGTCCCTGCCCGCCAGCTGCCAAGGCATCTGCTGGACAAACCGGATCCTGCCCGCGGCCGGCCAGCATGCCTTTGCCATCGTTGCCTTCACTGACGATGATGAAGACAGCGGCCGGGAGTACTGCTACCTGGCTGACCAAGTTCAGGCTTATGCAGGCGCGGTAGCCATCGTCCAGGCCGGCCAGGAGCTGAAGGCCGTCCGCGTCAAGCGCGTGGAGCTGCACGCCGCGCCTGACGCCCCCTATCCGCTGGACAAGTGCAAGCCGCTGCTTGGCCTCCTCGATTGCTAAATTAAATAGCAAGATCAGCAAACTGCCAGGCCTGCGTTCCTTTATTAGGAATGAAGGCCTGTTTTCTGTCATTTATAAGTTTTTTCCTTTACAAAGACAACTATTATCTATATTATGGATTTATTGTTTTGTTTCTAATTTAAATTTAAGGAGTCTTAACATGGCAGACAAAATCGAAAACAGGGACGGGACCATCCGCTCCCTGTCCAACCGCCACGTGCAGATGATCGCGATTGGCGGCACGATTGGGACTGGCCTCTTCTTGGGGGCTGGGACCACCATTTCGGCCACTGGGCCATCAGTCGTCTTCATCTATGCGATTATGGGGATCTTTTTCTTCTTTCTCCTGCGGGCATTGGGCGAGATGTTCTATTACGACTACAACAACCATACTTTCGTGTCCTTCATCAGCCGCTATTTGGCCACTTTGCCGGCTGGACCTACTGGATCGGCCTGCTTTTTTCCTGCATGGCTGAGCTTTCGGCAGTCAGCACCTACGTCCAGTTCTGGCTGCCTAACGTTCCAGCCTGGCTGATCCAAGTCGCCGCCTTAGTCCTCCTGACGACTTTGAACCTGACGGCCGCCAAGCTCTTCGGGGAAACCGAGTTCTGGTTTGCCATGATCAAGATCACCGCGATCATTGCCTTGATCGTGACTGGGATCATCATGGTCGCCGTCAACGCCAAGACGCCGGTCGGCCATGCCAGCCTGCGCAACTTTACCTATCGGTTCGCGCTGATGCCGAAGGGCCCATATGCCTTCTTTACTGCCTTCCCAATGGTCTTCTTCTCCTTTGCCGGGATTGAATTCGTGACCATCACCATCGGCGAGGCCAAGGACCCCCAGCACGTCATCAAGAAGGCCGTCAACGAAACTTTGCTCCGGATCCTCTTGTTCTACATCGCGACCTTGGTCGTGATCATGTGCGTCATCCCTTGGTGGACGATTTCCGCAAGCAGCTCCCCCTTCGTTCAGGTCTTCCAGATCGCCGGCTTCAACGCGGTCGCTTCCGTCTTTAACTTTATCGTCCTCACGGCAGCGGCAAGTGCCTTGAACTCCTGCATCTTCTCTTCTGGCCGCCACCTCTTCCAGCTGGCCGAAGAAGCGCCAAAGGGTTCCTTCCTTAAGAAGCATTTTGCCAAAATCTCACCAAATGGGGTGCCGGCCCGCGGATTGCTCGTTTCCGTCTGCTTCGTCCTCATCGCGCCGGCCCTGAGCTTCTCCAGCGCGGCGATTGAGGTCTTCAGCAAGGTTGCCGGGGCAACCAGCGACATGTTCATCCTGGTCTACGTTCTGGCCCTTCTGGCCCACCGCAAGTACCGGCAGTCAAGCGACTTTATGGAAGACGGCTTTAAGATGCCGCTTTACCAGGTGGCCAGTCCTTTGACCATCTTGTTCTTCTTGATCATCTTCTTCAGCCTCTTCTTCATTCCAAACGACGTCTTTGGCGCGACCCTGTCCGTCCTTTGGACCCTGTTTTTCGGCAGCTGGTGCTGGATCAGGGAACGGCGAAAAAAGGTAAATTCCTAGGCTTGGCTAATTTTATTTAGTTTTAGTCGACTGAAACAGAATATATTTAAGCTTAGCAGGTCTCCAACTTCATTTTGTTTTGGAGGCCTGTTTTTTTTACACTTTTGCAAATCGATTTTGCTTTACAAAAAATGCTGAAGATTATATTATAAAGCTACTGATTCTTATTTGTTTTTAATTTACTTGCATGAAAGGAATTGCTTATGGAAGATCGCAGCATTGAAAACGCGGACGGGACCATCCGCTCCCTGTCCAACCGGCACGTGCAGATGATTGCCATTGGCGGCACGATCGGGACTGGCCTCTTCTTGGGGGCAGGGACCACGATTTCCGCCACTGGCCCGTCAGTTATTTTTATCTACGCCATCATGGGCCTGTTCTTCTTCTTTCTCTTGCGGGCCTTGGGGGAAATGTTCTACTTTGACTGCAACAGTCACACCTTCGTCTCCTTCATCACCAGATATCTGGGCGACGCGGCCGGACGCTTTGCCGGCTGGACCTACTGGATCGGCATCCTCTTTGCCTGCATGGCGGAACTGACCGCCGTTTCGACTTATGTCCAGTACTGGCTGCCCAACCTGCCAGCCTGGCTGATTGAAGTCGCGGTCTTGGGCCTGTTGACCCTGCTTAACCTGACGGCCGCCAGACTGTTCGGGGAAACGGAATTCTGGTTTGCCATGATCAAGATCATCGCTATCGTCTCCCTGGTCGTGACGGGGATCATCATGGTTGCCATGAACGCTAAGACCCCGGTCGGCCACGCCAGCTTGAGCAACTTTACCGGCAATTTTTCCCTTTTGCCAAAAGGCAAGTATGCCTTCTTCACCGCCTTTCCAATGGTCTTCTTCTCCTTTGCCGGGATTGAATTCGTGACCATCACCATCGGTGAAGCCAAGAACCCGAAGAAGGTCATCAAGAAGGCTGTCAACGAAACCCTGCTCCGGATCCTCTTGTTCTACATCGCGACCCTGGTCGTAATCATGTGCGTCATCCCTTGGGGCAAGATCACGAGCGGATCAAGTCCTTTCGTTCAAGTCTTCAAGATTGCCGGCTTCAATGCCGTGGCCTCAATCTTCAACTTCGTCGTCTTGACGGCCGCGGCTTCTTCGCTTAACTCCGGGATCTTCTCAGCTGGCCGCCACTTCTTCCAATTGGCTGAAGAGGCGCCAAAGGATTCCTTCCTTAATAAGCACTTCGCCAAGATTTCCACCAACGGCGTGCCGGCCGCGGGGATCGCGGTTTCAGTTGCTTTGATGCTGATCGCGCCAATCATGAGTTTTTCAAGCACCGCGATTGAAGTCTTCGGCACCGTAGCTGGGGCAACCAGCGACATGTACATCTTGGTCTACGTTCTGGCCCTTTTTGCCCACCGCAAGTACCGTGCTTCCAGCGATTTCATGGAAGACGGCTTCAAGATGCCTTTCTACAAGGTCGCAAGTCCTTTGACCATCGCCTTCTTCCTGGTCATTTTCTTCAGCCTCTTCTTCATCAAGGCTGACGTCTTCGGTGCTACCCTGGCCGTGGCCTGGACCCTCTTGTTCGGCAGCTGGTGCTGGATCAGCGAGAAGCACCGCGGTGCCAACCCGCGCTTAAGCTAGTAAGTTAAAACATTGATTTCCGCACTCATCTAGGTCAGATGAGTGTTTTTGTGTGCCATCTTTGGTTGGGCGATTTTTTTAAAAGCAGTTGGGGATCTTTCGGGAAAAAGGCTTTGGAAAAGTACCCAACTAAAACAAAATCCGCGCCAGCCAATCCCCACAACTGCCGCAGACAAAGTCATATCGCATCATCAAGCAAACACCGACTGGTCAAAGTGCTATTTTTTCAACAAAAAGCGCTATGCAACTACCCTTGCATTAATAAGAGATACCAAATATAATCATTTCCGTAAGCGGTTTCCTAAAAGAGACGTAAAACAGTGAAAACAAGTCGTTATATACTGAAAACATATAACTAAAATGGAGGTTTCTTCAATGTACTCTGCAAAAATGCCAGAAGGATTTTTATGGGGCGGCGCGGTTGCGGCTCACCAGTTGGAAGGCGCCTGGGACGTTGGCGGCAAAGGCGTTTCAGTCGCGGACGTCATGACGGTTGGCTCAGCCACCAAGCCGCGGGAGATTACCGACGGCGTCCTGCCGGGCAAGAACTACCCGAACCACTCAGCCATCGACTTCTACCACCACTACAAAGAAGACATCAAATTGCTGGCCGGGATGGGCTTTAAGGCCTTCAGAACTTCTATTGCCTGGACCAGAATCTTCCCTAATGGCGACGACGAGCAGCCAAGCGAAGCAGGCTTGAAATTCTACGACGACCTGTTTGACGAAATGCACAAGTATGGCATTGAGCCAGTAATCACCCTGAGCCACTTCGAAATGCCCTTCAACCTAGCCAAGAATTATGGCGGCTTTACCAACCGCAAGACCATCGACTTCTTCGTCCGCTTCGCTGAAGTCTGCTTCAAGCGCTACAAGGACAAGGTCAAGTACTGGATGACCTTCAACGAAATCGATAACCAAAGTGCCTTCAACAACGACTTCCTGATGGCCACCAACTCCGGCATTCTTTTCAAGGACGGCATGACCGATGAAGAAAAAGAAGCCGCCATGTACCAGGCAGCCCACTACGAATTCGTGGCCAGCGCTTTGGCCGTCAAGATCGGCCACAAGATCAACCCGGACTTCAAGATCGGCTTGATGATCAACTACTCGCCAGTCCGGCCGCTCACTCCAAGCTCAGCTGATGCCCTTTTGGCCGACAAGTTCGAACAGCACCGGGACTTCTTCTCCGACGTGCAAGTTTTTGGCGAATATCCAAAAGCGATCGAAGCCTACATTGAAAAGCATTGCTACCGCCCAGACATCACCGATGAAGACCGGGTCGTCCTCAAGGAAGGAACCGTCGACTACGTTGCCTTCTCCTACTACCAGTCAACGACCGTTTCCAGTGAGAAAGTCGATCCTGACGACTTAAGCGACCTGGCCAAGGCCGTTGCCGTCAACCCAACCTTGGAAAGATCCGACTGGGGCTGGGAAATTGACCCGGTTGGCCTGCGGCTGGCCTTGAACCACCTGACCGACCGCTACCACCTGCCGCTGTTCATCGTTGAAAACGGCTTGGGCGCCTACGACAAGGTTGAAGATGGCAAGATCCACGACCCTTACCGGATTGACTATCTCAAGAAGCACATCAGCGAAATGGAAAAAGCCGTGGCAATCGATGGCGTCGACTTGATGGGCTACCTGCCATGGGGACCAATCGATTTGGTTTCTGCCGGGACCGGCCAGATGGACAAGCGCTATGGCTTCATCTACGTCAATAAGAACGATGCAGGCGTCGGCGACCTCAGCCGGACGCCAAAGGACTCCTACTTCTGGTACAAGAAGGTCATCGAATCCAACGGGACCGACTTGGATTAAGCGGAACAATTTTACTCGCATCTAAACAAAAAACGATCAAGACTGCGTTTGCAATCTTGATCGTTTTTTATTGGATTACGAAGTTTTTGGCTTTAGTTGGGAACTTTACGGGGATGAATTTCGCGATTTCAGCTTTAGTTGGGGACTTTACGGGGATGAATTTCGCGATTTTGGCTTTAGTTGGGGACTTTTGGGGGATGAATTTCGCGATTTTGGCTTTAGTTGGGGACTTTACGGGGATGAATTTCGCGATTCCGGCTTTAGTTGGGGACTTTACGGGGATTTTTTACCCCTAAAAATACCTAAATACGCCCCTTTTCAAAAATTTTATCCCCCAAAAGTACCCAACTGCCGCAGTTTTGACCAAAACAATCCCCCAAAAGTACCCAACTGCCGATATTTTGACCAAAATGATCCCCTAAAAGTACCCAACTACCGCTATTTTGACCAAAATGATCCCCCAAAAGTCCCCAACTACCGCAGTTTTGACCAAAATGATCCCCTAAAAGTACCCAACTGCCGACGTTTTGACCAAAACAATCCCCTAAAAGTACCCAACTACCTCGATTTTGACCAAAATGATCCCCTAAAAGTACCCAACTACCTCGATTTTGACCAAAATGATCCCCTAAAAGTACCTAACTGCCGACGTTTTGACACGCTCTACCAAAAAAAGACCCGGGCAACGCACCCGGGCCAAAGTTGTGAAAAGATAAATTAAGTATAAGAGCCAGACCCTAAGTCCTAAAACCTGGGGCTTTACGCCGGCTGCCATGGTTGGCAAGTGCCGACGCCGATCAGGACCAGCAGGTAGGCGCTGGTCCTAATCGCTTCATAAAGTATTCTACAATACTTTCCGCGGCAATAATTTTCATCTGAGCGAAAAAAGCGGTCATTTTTGGCTTGTCTTATGCAAAAAGAAAGCTGGATTTTTGGCAAAATATAAAGTAAAATGCAAACAGCCTGAAACGCTTTTCAAATGGCTAAGTCCCCGCCAGGCCTTGTTTTTTCCCGCTTGATGGCTTACCATTAACTATTATCTGTACATATAAAGGGGAGTAAGAAAAAATGATCAAATGTCCAAACTGCTGGGCGGAGAACAAGCCCAACGCCAAGTTCTGCAAGAACTGCGGCGCGCCGCTGGGCGATGAAAGCAACACGCCAGCCACAACTAAAGCCACGACCATCATGGGGACCAGTACCCAGACTCAAGGCAGGAGCAAGAAAAAGGCCGTCTGGGGCATCAGTGCCGCGGTCGTCGCCTTGGCCTTGATTGGCCTCTACTTCGTGGGCCGGGCCAACTACAGCAAGGACAAGCAGCTGGCTGAAATCAGCACGGCCATGAAGAACACTAGCCAGGACCTGTCGCCCTACGTGACGACTGACGACTCCAGTTTCGAAGTCAGCTCAAACAGCGTCCTGCCACTGCAGAAGTACTACCAGGCTCACCCTTCCAAGGCCAATGAGCTAATCAGCAGCTTCCAGAGTTCTGCCTACGTGCCACACTCCAAGGACAAGATCTCCTTGGTCACGAGCGGACGCTACTTCTTGATCTATCCAAAATACAAGCTGATGGTCAAGACCTACAAGCCAACAGTCAAGACCAACATGCCTGGCGTTCTTTACGTTGACGGGGCCAAGACCGCTAAGCTGGCCTCCGGAGCAACCAAGCTGCCTTCAAGCTACATTTTTGGCAACTACAGCTTCAAGCTGGTCGGTCCGCAACATGCTACCAAGACCGCTAAAGCGGCAGTTGACGGCAACACGACCGTGGACCTGACCCTGGACAGCAGTCAAGCAAGTCCAAGCGCTTCCGCCGCTAGTGCCGCCAGCTCAAGCAAGGCAAGCAAGGCCAGCTCCGCTTCCAGTGCATCCAGTGCCTCAGCTCATTCAAGCTCAAGATCAAGCCGGCCAGCCGAGGGAACCAAGAATGACCTGTGGAGCAGCGACCAGAATGATGAGCTTGGCGATGACTTCGATGATGAGTCTGAAGACGATGACGCACTTCAAGACCAGTCCTACGATTTCCATTACATGGGTGATAAATTCGACACCGTAACCAGCGGCAGGTTCCCAGCTGCCTTCAAGAGCGCTACGGTAGGCGGCAGTCCGGTTTCCATGGGCTGGAGCTGGAGTTCTGACTCAACCTACGACTACCGCGTCGTTGCCGTCTTCAATGACGACGATGACGAAGTCACCTACGTCTTTGCCTTTAACAAGGCTAACCACCCTGTCGTCCTGGTCGACACTGGCGCCAACCACGATGCTGAGAACCACACCTACTCAGGCAGCGATGGCAAGCCAAACTTCAATGTCTCACAAAACCAAGCCGCAAAAAACGCCTTTAATGACGCTATTAATGATTAAGACAGCGACGATATCAACAGAAAACAAATTAAAAAGCAAGCCGACGATTGGTCAGCTTGCTTTTTGCTTGTTTTGAATATGGTTTTGCGAAATATATCAAAAATGTAGGTAAAAGTTTAGTCTAACGAGCAAAATCCACTAGTTCATCTGCATGCTCCCTTTCATCTAGTTCCTAAATACTCGTGCGTATCGAAGTATATTGCCGGTAGTATTCCAGAATATCAGGAGAAACTTGGGGATTGGTAACCAATTCATCGATATCATACAGGTTGTAGAACTGGTAGAAGTCGCGGTGGTTAAACTTATACATGTCCGCGACGATGATCCGCCGCTGGGAATTTCGCAGGCCAATGCTCTGCGTCTGCCCTTCTTCGATGTCCGCGGTGAGCAAGGCCGCGTCGCTGATGCCATTGACGCCAACGAAAGCCTGGTCGTAGTTCATGGCATCCAATTCGTTGTTGGACAGGGCGCCGTAAAAAGTCCCGCTGACCCGGCGATAGGAACCGCCTACCAGAATCAGCTCGTAATTATGCGGGTTCTCCCGGGCTGCCTTAAAGACCGGCAGCGAATTGGTCACGATCCGCAAGTTCTCTTGTTTTAAGTCAGCGACCATAGTTTCCAAAGTGGTTCCGGGGCCAACATAGATCGTATCGCCGTCGTGTACCAGCGACGCGGCAATTTTAGCAATTTCTTGCTTCTCTTGGATGTGAATGCCCCGCTTCTGCTGGAAGCTCCGCTCCACCCCGTCCTGGCTGGAAATGGCTTGGGCGCCGCCATGCAGGCGGATCACCTTGCCAGACTTGGACAACTCGTCTAAGTCGCGGCGGATCGTCATTTCTGAGACCTGCAGGCTTTTTGCTAAATCAGCGACCGAGATGAAGTTCTCCTCGGTAACCATCTTCATTATCTGATCAAGACGTTCTCTTTTTAACATACTATATGCCTCTTGATAGCAGATGTTTGGCTATGTTCACTTACAAACATAATATAACATCTACAAACACTTTTTGCAAACTTTTCCACCGAGATGACTGTGTTTCCACTGCTCTCTCCTATAATTCTAAAACAAATGTATGAAAAAGCTGACACCTTTTTGACAAATTCGAACAAAAAAGCGTCAGCCTTAACAATGAATTGTTTATTTTGGGCCAAAATTGGCCTAATTACCACTTAATTAAAAGTAATCGACGTTGCCAGCAAATTGTACAACTCTGGGAAAACAACTTGTTCCCCTTTCTTTTAGCTCTCCCACCTTGCCATACTGATCTGACAACCCACGAAAGGCCTCAACACAGACAAAAGATGCCTGCTTCTTTTCTGGACTCCAAACGGCTAAGAAAGGAAAGTCGTGCAGATCCATGGTAATTGAGTGGGTATGACTGCTAGTTAGTTTAACAGTCGAAATATCATCAGCATTATAGATTTTAAGGCCTTTGTCCAGCATTGGATAGCTCAATGGCAGACTGGAGTCCTTGAGCTCAACCGCTGCTTCTTTTTCACTTCTAAATGGTGCTGGATCAATCAGCAAATCTGTCAGCTTCTCCTGTTCTGGTGCAAAGTCTAAGCGGTAGTCAGCCACATCGCCTTCAATATTGAAAGCAGGGTGGAAACCCAACGAATAGTACATCGTATTTGCAGTAAAGTTGTTAATTCGATTAGTAATCACTGGACAGTCCTCGCTGCAAAGAACCAGACATGGTAACCATAGAAGCATTATTGAGCAAGCCTTTGAAGTGATCCAAGAACTTGTCCCCATCTACTTCAGTTAAGGTTGGACCTGCTTCAAGCACTTCGGTCTGCTTACCACCATCATGAAGAATGGCAATGCAGCTGCGAGTCTCTTGGTCAATGTGATAGAACTTATAAGGCAGGTCCAGGTCAAAAAGCTGCTTTTCGATAAATTTACCAAAGTAGCCACCGGTAATCCCCGTAGCTAAAAGATCACAATTTAGAATGTTAATAACCTTGGATACGTTTAAGCCTTTACCACCGACAACTTTGCTGACCTTATCACCTCGATTGACGTCATCAATCTTCAGATGTTCACAAGTGGATAAGAAATATCAATTGATGGATTCATTGTGACCGTTAAAATCATTTTTCTGCTTCTTTCTTGTGTTAGCTTTCGATTATTTTGGGATTGAACTAAGAATTCATTAATAGTCAAACTTCCAGCTGACGTGTCGGCGCCAAGTCTTACCTGGCTCAAGCGTAATTTCACGCAAGTCATTGCTCGGAGCAGGCGCGTTTTGGGCCTCTAAGGTCAAGCCACCATATTGCGGCAGGTCCTTGACCAGCTTTTCCCCCTTGCCAAAACTGTTGGCCGTATAAATGACGATTGCTGGCGCGTTCGTGCTCATCTTCATGGAAACCTTGCCATCGCTAGCCACAACTTTAGCAGCAGTCTTTTGCCCATTCAAAATAAATGGATGATCCAGCCCCTCACGCAAGGCAATCTGTGCATCCCCGCTCTTTAAGGCTTCCCCCATGCTCTTGCCCTTTCTGAAGTCAAAAGCCGTGCCTTCAACTGACTCCATTCCGCCGACCGGCAAGCCATCTTCCTTCACTGGCAGATAATAGTCCGCGTCAAGAAACAGCCTGGTCTGGTTGATCTCGGTCCCCAGGCCGTCCAGGCAAAAGTAAGTATGGTTGGTCGGGTTAAAAATTGTCAGCTTGTCTGAGTACGCCGTCAAATCATACAAAAGTTCACCAGAATTATTCAAAGTGTAAGTTGCCTCCAGCTGCAGGTTGCCGGGAAAGCCATTATGACCATCTGGATCAAGCAAACTGAAGTGAACGGAGACAAAGTCTTCCCCCCGCTCTGGTCTGAAGGACCAAACCTGCTGGTCGGTCCCAAAGCCGCCGTGAATGTGATTTTCGCCATCGTTGATTGGCAATTGGAGGATATGGTCACCGTTCTTCCACTGCCCGCGCCAGACCCGGCCGGCAATCCGGCCAACCGTCCCGCCTAAGAAATTGCGCTCTTTGCTATAATCCTCTGCTTGCTTTAAAGAGAGGATGACATGGCGCTTTGCCCCATCTACCGGAACAGCCACGTCTTCTAAAGTGGCCCCGTAGTTCAGGAGCTTAACAGACATACCATGATCATTTTCCAGGACAAACTCGCAAAGGTCTCTCCCTTGAAGCCAGCCGTATTTTTTAAATGTTAGTCTCATATTTTTTGTTTCCTTTTTGATCAAAAATGTTTACTTTTTGTTTGAAAGCGGTTAAAATGTTAACTACAAACAAATTGTAACAAATGAGGACACAAAAATGAACACTGATTTTTTAAAAAATAATTTTGAACAGATTTTTAATCAACAAGCAGCCGACCTCTTCTTCTCACCAGGCCGGATCAACATCATCGGTGAACACACCGACTACAACGGCGGCCACGTCTTTCCTTGTGCCATCAGCTTAGGGACCTATGCCGCTTACGGTCCCCGGGCAGATAAGAAAATTGCCGTCTGCTCCGGTAACATGGATGACGACCTGGTTATTTTCGAAATTGGCGACCGCGAGTTAGAAAATGACCCTGACCACAAGTGGATCAACTACTTCAAAGGCATGACCGCCTACGTACAAGACGAGACAAGTGAAATTGACCATGGCTTCAACCTCTATGTTTGGGGCAACCTGCCATACGGGGCTGGCCTGTCATCATCAGCCTCAATTGAAATGCTGGTTGGCCACGTTTTAACTGAAGAATATGAACTGGAAATCGATCCAGTCAAGCTGGCTCAGCTCGGCCAGAAGACCGAAAACGAATTTATCGGTCTCTCTTCCGGGATCATGGACCAGTTTGCCGTCAACATGTCCAAGAAAGACCATGCTATCTTCCTTGACTGCGCGACTTTGCAGTATGACTACCTGCCACTGGACTTGGGCGACTACGAAATCATCATTATGTCCACCAACAAGAAGCACACCCTGGCTGACTCCGCCTACAATGACCGCGTCCGTGAATGCCAGGAAGCAACTTCCAAGCTGCAGGAAAAGCTCAGCATTGACCACTTGGGCGATATTGATGAAGAAACTTTTGACGAATACTCCTACTTGATCAATGACGAGACCCTGCTTAAGCGGGCCCGCCATGCCGTCTTTGAAAACCAAAGAACCATCAAGGCGACCAAGGCCATGGCAGACAAGGACTTAGACCGGCTGGGCCGTTTGATCAATGCCTCCCACGTTTCCCTGCACTTTGACTACGAAGTTACCGGCAAGGAACTGGACACCCTGGCGGGAAGTGCCTGGCAACAAGAAGGCTGCCTTTGCGCCAGAATGATTGGCGGGGGCTTTGGCGGCAGCGCGATTGCTATCGTCAAAGAAGACCAAGCCGAAGCATTCAAGGAAAAGGTCGGCAAGATCTACCAAGACACCATTGGTTATGCCGCCAGCTTCTATGAAGCCAAGATCGTTGACGGAACCCACAAGCTGTAAGAACTAAGGAGACAAGAAAGCAAAATGCTGATTGAGAACTTCGTGCAAAAAATTATCGCTAATACTGATTACCAGGAAATGGACCGGGTCTACCTTTTCAACCGCCTGCAGGCCCTAGTTGGCGACGGAGACGTTGAGGAGCAGGCTTCCGGCGAAGACAGCTTGCTGCAACTGGTTGACCTGGCCGTTGACAGAGGCAAGATTCCGGATGACGCGACCAGCCGGGAAATCCTGGCCGACCAGCTGGCCGACCTCGCGACCCCGGCCCCAAGCAAGGTCAACGAACTGTTCTGGAACAAATACGATGAAGATCCAAAAGCAGCCACGGACTGGTTCTATGACCTCTGCACCCACAACAATTACGTTAAGAAGACCGCGATTGCCAAGAACATCGTCTTCTCCGGCACCAGCTCCTATGGCCACCCGCTGGAGATCACGATCAACCTCTCCAAGCCGGAAAAGGATCCTAAAGCCATTGCCGCCGCGGCCAAGAAGAAGGACACCGACTACCCCAAATGCGACCTGTGCCTGGAAAACGAAGGCTACTTGGGCGACTATGGGAAGAACGCCAGAAGCAACCTGCGGATTATCCGGATCAATATCGGCGGGGAGAAATGGGGGATGCAGTACTCCCCTTATGCCTACTTCAACGAGCACTGCATCTTCTTGGACCAAATTCATGAGCCAATGGTCATCAACCAGCAGACTCTAATCAACCTGCTGGAAATCGTTAAGACCTTCCCCCACTACATGGTCGGGTCAAATGCTGACCTGCCAATCGTCGGCGGGTCGCTCCTGTCGCATGAGCACTACCAGGGCGGTGGTCACCGCTTCCCAATGATGAACGCGGCAATCAAGGAGGAGCTCACTTTTGCCGGCTACCCAGCAGTCCACGGCGGCATCGTCGACTGGCCAATGAGCGACATCCGCTTGATCAGCCAGGATACTGAAGCCTTGATTGAACTGGGGACTAAGATTATCAAATCCTGGCAAAAGTACAGCGATCCCGACCTGGGGATTGTGGCCGAAGACAAAACTGCCCGCCACCATACAGTCACGCCAATTGCCCACAAGGACGGGGATGAATATGTCTTAGAGCTGGTTCTGCGCGATAACAACACTAGCGAGCAATACCCTCTGGGCATCTTCCACCCGCACCAGGACAAGTGGCACATCAAGAAGGAGAACATCGGCTTGATTGAAGTCATGGGCCGGGCCATCCTGCCAGGCCGTCTGAAGGGCGAACTGGGCGAGGTCAAGAAATACCTGCTTGGCCAGGACAACCAAATCGCTGAGATCCACCTGCCATGGGCTAAGCAGCTGCAAGCAAAGCACCCAGACATTAGCCAGCAAAACGTTGATGAAATCCTGCAGCATGAGTTGCTTGACATCTTTGACCAAGTCCTCGCCGATGCTGGCGTCTACAAAGCCGATGCGGCCGGCGAGGCAGGCTGGCAAAAGTTTTTAGCCACGATTGGCGCTGAAAATAATTAAGCCGGAAATTAAAAGGCATGAATCCAATTGCTTGGATTCATGCCTTTTTTGGCCGCGATTTTTCCCTAGGCCTTAAACTTGCCCCAGTAGGCGCCGCCGTAGGCCCACTTCAAGTGGCTTGGCACGCCGATGTAGTGCAGGGAGTAAGTTCCGCCAGTATAAGAAACGGAGAAGCCGTAGTAGTCCCAGTCGCCATCATAATGACCGCCTTGGGTGTTCATCAAGTCACCGGCGTGGGACCATTCCCCGTACTGGCTGAGCTGGCTGACCTTGGCCAGATTGGCGGCCCGGTAGCCAAAAACCATCGTCTTCAAGCCAAAGTAGATGTCCTTCTTCATGGCCGTCATGGTCACCAGCTTGCCATCCTTGAAGCCCGCCATGTCTTCAACGTAGTTGTAGTTGCCAGGCAGGCGAAGGCCTGCCTTGTTGCAGGCCCGGACGATTCCTGGCACGTAGTGGCCGGTCGCGATCGTCTTCTTGTTGGCCACGTATTCGGCCGCAATGTACTTGGCCAGCGTCTGGCTGCCCTTGCTGTACTTCCACTTGGGCAAGCCCATCTTGCCCCGGGCATCGTTGATGAGGCGCAGAGAGTAAGTTGCCAAGGTCTTGGCTTGGCCCGGCGCCACCTGGCCATTCTTCAGGGTCACGACGGTCTTGTTGTCCTTAGCCGACTCGCCTTGGCCCTTTTGGTCAAAAGTATTGGCCTTCATCCCCTTGACGTTGATCTTGCGCCACTTCTTTAGCCAGGCAGCATTTTTCTTGTTCTTGAGCCACTTCTTCTGCTGGGACTTGGGCATTTCTGAATACAGGTACGCCTTCTTCAGATTGGCCTTCGTGTAGCCCTTCGGCAGCGTGAAGCGGGCCTTGGAATAAGCAGCCGCTTGTGCTGGCGCTGCTTGCATGGCCGCGAAGCCCGCGCTGGCCAGCAAAGCGATCAAAGCCGTCTTGACGATTTTCTTCATCCGTTAAACCTCAGTTCTTCTAATCTTTCCTAATATTCCCTCAATTTTATTATAACGCGGGTATTCTTTCTACGGCAAATTGTCTGTTTTTTGCAGAGAAAAAGCCCAAGCTTAAAGGCTTGGACTTTGCTCTAGATTATTAAGTTTTAGATCAGCTAATAAATTTTAGGCTTAGTACCAGCCGTTAGCTTCCCAGAAGGACTTGGCTGCAGTCCATGAGCCGTAGCGGCTTGCAACGTAGCTGTCGGCTGCGGCTTCTTGAGCTGCGGCTGAAGTGTTGCCACCCAAGAGGCTGCGTGAAAGTTGGTACTTGCCGTAGTAGTTGCCGTTTGAGGCAGTGTATGAGCCACCGCTTTCCTTGTTGGCGATCCAAGCCTTGGCAGCTGATTCTGATGAAGAAGCTGATGAGCTTGAAGTCGTTGATGAAGCTGATGATGAGGTATTTGCGGCTGAGCTGTAGCTATTTGAGTAGTTAGAGCTGGTATTTGAGTAGCTTGAAGCATTTGAGCTTGAGCCGTAGTTTGCATAGCTTGAAGCATTTGAGTTGTTGCTGTAGCTGTAGCTTTGCGTGTTTGACGCAACGTTTGACTTGTAGCTGTAGTTGTTGGCGCTGCTTGCAGTGCTGTTAGTCGTGTTTGATGAAGCGGCAGCATCGTGGGTGTACTTGGCCAAGATCCATTGACCAGCCCCGATCTTGTACCACTTGTGACCGGAAAGGTCCTTGGCAGTCTTTAAGACAGTCCATGAACTGCCGTCCTTGGCTGAACCGGTAACTTTGGCATTTTCGTAATTACTCCAGGTGGCAATTGATTGTCCATCAATGTAGTCAACGGTAACAGTTCCACCAACAGTGGCTGCGTCCGCTTGACCATTCGTGCCTAAGCTGATCGCTGCCACGCCAGTCAAAGCCAAGCCTGCAGCAAATACTGATTTAAGTACGTTAGATTTGATGTTCAAAAAAATTCTCCTTTGTGGCAGGGTCCTCTGGTCGCATCTGCGGTAGCGCCCTGCCGTAACTCGTATATGTCATTCCTGACAATGAATATAGTAACAGGGGAAAGTTGCAAAATAATTCCAAGCAAGTGACGGGAGAGTTAAGAGAATGTTACAAAACCGGACTTTTTTGTAACATTTGCCGAAAAAAGCGGCCCCCTGCCTTACTTGCCCAAGCTTTTGGACGATTGGACCTAAAGTGACGTGAAAGTGCTTTCTTCTGTCGAAAATTGGGAAAATCTGCCCCTTTTTTCCTGATTTTTGGGCAAAAAAGGACCCGCTTCACCCATTTTTAACCCGCAATTGCCCTGAATTTTACCTTCTGTTACATGGCTGAAAAGCAAAAAAAGAACACCAAGCAATGCTTGATGTTCTACGATGGGTCGTCAGGGGATCGAACCCTGGACACCCGGATTAAGAGTCCGGTGCTCTGCCAGCTGAGCTAACGACCCAAATAGGTTATTCAATTGTTCACGCCGAAGCATGGATGGGTCGTCAGGGGATCGAACCCTGGACACCCGGATTAAGAGTCCGGTGCTCTGCCAGCTGAGCTAACGACCCAAATGGGTTATTTGATTGTTCACGCCGAAGCGTGGATGGGTCGTCAGGGGATCGAACCCTGGACACCCGGATTAAGAGTCCGGTGCTCTGCCAGCTGAGCTAACGACCCGAATGGGTTGCGGCTGACTTTTCGTCAACCGACATTTATTTATTATACAGAAATACTAGGCCAATGCAAGACCTTTCTTCAAAAAATTGCAAATTTCCCTCTTTTCCCCTTATTTTAGCTTAAAATTCCCGCGACAAAAGGATTTTTTGGCCTGAACTTGTGAAAAAAGCTGCAGCAACCCACTCTTTTCGAAGCTATTTTCTATAGGTACATATTCGCACCTAATAGTACCCTACTGACGCGTTTCCCAAAAATACGCTCCGCACAACGCAAAAACTCCTGCCGACGTCTTGTCAGCAGGAGCTTTGCATCCCTAACTAGTCTTCCAGATACTTGACCCCAGTCGGGGCAACTTCCAGACGGCGGATTTCATCCTTTAACCCAGCCTCTCTGACCCCGTTGACGAAGTCATTGATGTGCTGCGGGTCAACCAGGCTCATGACCGTTGGACCGGCACCGGACAAGTAAGTGGCAATGGCCCCGTGCTTGTGGCCCACGTTGCGGATAATCTCCAGTTCCGGCACCAATTGGCTTCTGTAGCGCTCATGGAAGAGGTCGCTCTCCATCAATTCCCCGGCCTTCTGGTAATCTTGGGCAAAAAGCGCGGCCACGGCCGTATTGGCGACGGCGCTGGCCTGCACCGCATCCGCGAAAGTCAGGCTCTTGGGCAAAACGGCCCGGGAATCGCTGGTCTTTAAATTGTAGGCAGGAATGTAGGCAATCAAGGCAAAAGGCGGTACCGGCGCCTTAACCGCGGTAAAGTGCCCGTGGACCTTGCAGCCGACAACCAGGCTGCCCAGAATGGTTGGCGCCACGTTATCCGGGTGCCCTTCCATCTGCGCGGCCATCTCAATCTTTTCGTGGTCTTCCAAGCCCAAGTGGCCCAAGCGGTCAGCAATCTCAATCCCGCCCACGATGGCACTGGAGCTTGAGCCTAGGCCGTGAGCCAGCGGAATGTCTGAGTAGACGCGCAGCTTGTGCGGCGGCAAGTCCGGCTTCACCTTCAATGCGGAAGCGACGATCATGTTCGTTTCGTCATGAGGGATGTCAGTCATCTGGTGGTCAACGTACCAGTGGCTCGTTTCGCCCAGCACTTCAATGGTCAAATACAGGGAAATCGCAATCCCGATAGAGTCAAAGCCAGGGCCAAGATTGGCACTTGATGCGGGAACCTTAATCTTCATTGCTTTTTCTTACCTCGATTTATAAATACAAAAATTGACAGTTGGACCTTGCGGTCGCATTTTAATCATTTTATCATGCTTAGCCTTTTAGAAAAATGCTTAAGCCGTTATAATTGAGTCAACAACACCAAAATTTAATGATATTTATGATTTCGTTACTTTTATTAAAAATCAGGAGGTACCATGATTTATCGCAGTACTCGCAGCCATGACTGGCAAGTTTCAGCCGCTCAAGCCATTATTCAGGGCCTGGCCCCTGACGGTGGCTTGTTCGTGCCCGAAGAATTCCCCGCAGCCTTTACTGAAGACGAGCTCAAAGACCTGTTCAGCCTTTCCTATCAGGAGCTGGCTGAAAAAGTGCTTAGCCGCTTTTTGACTGATTACAGTCCTGAGCAGCTGCATGAAATCGTCAAGGGCGCCTATGGCGACCAATGGGATGACGACCGCATCGCCCCGGTTTCTGAAGAACGCGGCGGCAATTACTTCTTGGAGCTCTTCCACGGCCCAACCCTGGCCTTTAAGGATATTGCCCTGCAATGCCTGCCCCGCTTGATGAAGACCGCCTTGGAGATTCAACATGACAGCCATGAGATCGTCATTCTGACCGCCACTTCCGGGGACACTGGGACCGCGGCCATGCGCGGCTTTAGCCAGCTGGACAAGACCAGAGTCATCGTCTTCTACCCTTACCAAGGCGTAGCCCCAATCCAGCTGAAGCAGATGCTCAGTGAATCCGGCGGCAACACGGTGGCAATTGCCGTTAAAGGCAACTTCGACCAGGCCCAGACCAACGTCAAGCGCATTTTCTCTGACAAGGAATTCGGCGCCGAATTAAACGAACACGGCTTTGCCTTCTCCAGCGCCAACTCCATGAACGTCGGCCGCCTGCTGCCCCAAGTCGTCTACTACTTCTATGCTTACGGCCAATTGGTCAAGCGCGGGATCGTTCAAGCGGGCGGCTTGGTCAACTTCTCCGTTCCAACGGGCAACTTCGGCGACATCCTGGCCGGCTACTATGCCAAGAAGCTGGGCCTGCCAGTTGGCAAGCTGATCTGCGCCTCAAACAAGAACAAGGTCTTGACCGACTTCTTCAAGACCGGCATCTACAACAAGAACCGGGAATTCTACGTGACCAACTCCCCGTCAATGGACATTCTGGTCTCATCCAACCTGGAACGGCTCTTGTTTGACATCTGCCAGGATCCAGCAACGGTCAAGGGACTGATGGCTGAGCTGAATGAAAAAGGCCGCTACCAGCTTCCTAAGGCTATGTACGAGAAGCTGGGCACCTTCGCGGCTGACTTTGCCACCCCAGCGGAAATCGAGGGGGAAATCAAGCGCGTCTACGCGGCCAGCGGCTACGTGATCGATCCGCATACCGCCGTGGCTTCCCTGGCCGCCCACCGCTTCAAGAAGCAGGACGGCGCCCACCCGACGGTCGTCTTGTCAACGGCTTCGCCTTACAAGTTCCCGGAAACGGTCTACCACGCCATCAGCGGCCTGGAAGTCAAGCGGGCGGGGATGCCAGCCCTCAAGCAGCTGACCGACTTTACCCACTACCTGCCAAAGTCAATTGAAAAGTTCCTCGGCCACACCGGCGCGGAAACCGTCATCGAAGCCAGCGACATGCCGGCTGAAGTCAAGCAGATCTTGGGCATTTAAGTCAAAGAAAAAGCCATCATGAAGGAAATCATGATGGCTTTTCTTGTATATTGGATTGCTTAAAAAATAAAAAATGGAGGATATAGGGCTCGAACCTATGACCTCCTGCTTGTAAGGCAGATGCTCTCCCAGCTGAGCTAATCCTCCATATGACCCGTACGAGATTTGAACTCATGTTACCGCCGTGAAAGGGCGGTGTCTTAACCACTTGACCAACGGGCCATTATTTGTATTTGCCGTCCCTCACCGAGGCACGATTATTATTATACGGAACTGAGCCGAAAAAGCAAGCCTTTATTAGAAAAAAGCGCAAAATCTTTTTGCCAAAAAGGGCTTGCACTTTTCTTTCCCTCTGATATACTAATATTTGTGCTTGCGGGCTTGGCGGAATTGGCAGACGCGCAAGACTAAGGATCTTGTGACCGCTTTAGGTCGTGGAAGTTCAAGTCTTCTAGTCCGCACCAAAGACAGCCGGAGTCAATTTTGACTCCGGTTTTTTGTGCCCAATTTACAATTATTTCAGTTGTATTACGGTTAACGCCTATATTTGTACATGCTCTTGCATGCATGCTATAATTTTTCCAGAGTAAACGCTTTAGTGGCGTTATTTTTGTGTGAGAGCAACAATGTCTTAAGTCTTTGAGGAATCAGTCAATCATCAGGAGCTCAAAGAAAGGCAAAACAAAAAATCAAGAAAAATAGAAGAAACAGGTAGGAACTAACATGAGTAACATAATCAACCGCTGCGCCCAAGCCGAAGACAAGCCGGCTGTGCGCACTTTTTATATGGAAGTCTGCCGGCACCAGGTGTATGACGAATATGGTCCCAGTTGGCACTGGGGCAAGTACCCTACTCAAGACGGCCTGGCCGAAGCCGTCGACCAGCAGCAGTTCCTGCTCAGCTTGAAAGACAACCGCATCATGGCCGCCTGCCAGCTGACCGTGGGCAATGACCCCATCTACCTGCCCTTTGCCTGGCCAACGCCAATCAAAGACGACAAAGAGATCGCCATCATCCACTTGTACGCCGTCCACCCCGACTTCCGGGGCCAGGGCTTGTCAGCCGTGCTCTTGAACTACGCCAAAGAAGCAGCCAAGCAGCTTGGCTGCAAGGTCATCCGCATGGACTGCAAGTCCGGCAACCTGCCCGCCCGCAAGCTGTATGAGCGCAATGGCTTCAACTATTTTGCAACCGCCAAGGTCCGCTACAAGGATACCGGCCCAACCAGCTGCGACCTGCTGGAATACGTGCTGAAATAGCCTTAGAACACAAATGAAACCACAAAAGAACCAGCATCGCTGCTGGTTCTTTTTTGCTCATTTTTCACTTTTCTCGCTTTCCGGCCTACTCTTCGTTCTTGTAGATGGCTTCGGCCTCTTCTGGCCCAATGTCGTCATCCTCAAAGTCGTCAAAAGTATAGTCCATGTCCTTGTTGCGGTCTCTCAAGAAGGCGTAAGCCACTTCGCCAGCATAGATCAAAATCCCCAGAATCCCTAAGCACAGGGCCAGGGTCAACATCGTTTTTTTCTTGTTCTTGTCCATTGCAGTTACCTTCTTTCGTTTGCTAATCAATGCTGTTCTTACCTCGATTATAGCCTCCTTTTCGCACACATGAAAGCAAAAAAGAAAGCGCCAACAGGAAATTGGCCCTTTCTTCCGTATCTTTTGCAAATTATCTTTTTCATTTAGCTAAATCGTCTGGTTGCGCAAGAGCTTGACCGGCATGACGTAGCTGTTCTTGTCCAAATGTTTGTCAGGATCGGCAATCCGCTCATACAAGAGTTTGACCAGCAAGGCCGCCAGATCGCCGATCGGCTGGACGATCGTAGCCAATTCCGGCAGATAGGTCTGCACCAGCTTGGTCCCGTCAAAGCCGATCACCTTCAGGTCTTCCGGAACCCTGATCCCCAAACGCTGGGCCTGCTTGAGCAGCAGGATCGCGGTCAGGTCGTCTGAGCAGAAGACCCCATCAAGCTTGCGGTCGCTTTGCAAAAGCTCCCGCATGGCCATGGACTTGGCTAAAGGCGACTCATAGAAGGCTGACCGGGCCGTGTGCGATGGCAAGCCAGCCGACGCCATTGTGTCCATGTAGCCCAAAAAGCGCTTGGTGGTCGGATTGCCAGTCTTTGAGGGGTTGCCGACAAAATAGATGTCCTGGCAGCCGGCATCGATCAGGGCCTGGGTGGCCAGGCATCCCCCGTGATAGTTGTCTGAGGTGACGATTGGCACCTTATCCGACAGGTCCCGGTCAAAAGACACGATCGGCAGGCCGACACGCTGGTATTCCTCCAGTCCCAGATTGTGCGAGCCCGTGATGATCCCGTCGACCTGGTTGGCCTCCAGCATCTGCAGGTAGCGGTGCTCCTTGTCGCTGTCGCGGTCGGCATCGCACAAGAGCAGCCTGTAGCCGTCATCGGCCAGGGTCTGCTCAACGCCCGCCACCAGCTCCGCGAAGAAGGGGTTGGTGATATTCGGGACGATCATGCCGATCATCTTGGTCTGCTTGCCCTGCAAGGACCTGGCCAGGGTGTTGGGCTGGTAGTTGAGCTCCCGCATGGCCGCGAACACCTTGTCCTTGGTCTTCTGACTGATGTAGCCGTGATTGTTGATCACGCGCGACACCGTCGTTGGCGAGCAGCCTGCCTTTTCAGCAACGTCTGTAAGCTTTGGCCGCATAATTCTCCCCTTCCTCTAAAAAATGCAACTTGCTTAACTTTTTTGTCAAACTACATGTCTTTCAGCTGCCACAGGCTGCCCTTGTAGTCGATGCCCGTGCTCATCTTGGCGTAGGTGTTGCCAGCTGGGGCAAAGAAGCGGCCGGTCAAGACCTCCTGACCGCCGTCAACGAAGACTTCGATCAAGGAATGGTCGACAAAAATCCGCAGCTTCAGTTCCCGGTTCTTTGGCAGGGCCAGCGAGCGGGTGGTGCCGTAGTCAACGTTGACGTCAGCGCCGACATTGCCCCGGTCCAAGGTCAAGGAAGCGTGGCTGCCCGTTGAGAAGCTGAGCTTCAGGCCCTGCTCAAAGTTCTTGTCGGCCGCCAGGGTCAAGGTGCCTTCCTGATCCTTCTTGATGGCCAGCTTAAGCTCATACTGGCCGCCTTCATCAAATTCCAGGTCCCCGTCCAGGCTTTCCGGATAGCGGCGCAGGCTCTTCATGGCCGCAACCGGCTTTTGCACCAGCTTGCCCTTCTTGATGGACAGCTTCTTGACCTGGCTCAGGCAGTTGGCCCAGCCTTCATCGTCAGTCGGGTAGCTTGAGTCCGGCAGGCCGACCCAGCTGATGGCGTAGGCGTTGCCGTCCGGCGCGTTGAAGGCCTGGGTGGCATAGACGTCAAAGCCGTAGTCCAAGTTGATTGGGGCCTTCTGCTTGGTGACGAAATGGCCGCTGTCAAAGTCAAAGCTTTCGCCGATCCAGTACATGTTCGGGTACACGTCGTCATAAGCGGTGATCCGCTTGTCCAGCCCTTGCGGGCAGAAGATGAAGACCGGCTTGTCGTCAACGAAGACCAGGTTCGGGCATTCGATCATGTAACCCATGTCCGGCAGGTCAACGTAGCCCAGGTCTTCCCACTGGCCATCAATCTTGTCGGTGCGCCAGATGCTGATCTTGCCAGCCTGGTTCTTCTTGTCCTGCGCCCCTAAGATGGCGTAGTACTTGCCGTTGTGCATCAGAATCTGCGGGTCGCGGAAGTGCTCGGTCACGTGGTCTGGCGCCTCGATCAAAGGCTTGTCCAGCTTGGTGACCTTGCCGGCTTCATCCATCCAGGCCCCGATTTGGTAAGAGGTCCGGACCCAGTTTTGATCGCGGACGTTGCCCGTGTACATCAAGAAGAGCTTGTCACCAATCTGGCGGGCTGAGCCGGAATATGCCCCGTGGCTGTCCAGCTTGGTGTCCGGCAGAACGGCCTGGCCCAAGTTGGTCCAAGTCACCAGGTCATCTGAAACCAGGTGCACCCAGGACTTCAAGCCGTGAACGGCGCCGAATGGGTATGACTGGTAGAAGACGTGCCATTGGCCATTATAGTAGGAAAAGCCGTTGGGGTCGTTCAGCAGGCCGCTGGTCGGGTGAATGTGGTAGTGCAATTGGTACTTCGACTTGGCTGCCTGGCTCTGCAGCTTCAGCAGGGTTAAGGCTGACCACTTCTCATAAGGAAGATATCTTTGTTCTCTTGTCCACTCCATATTTGATTGCCTCGCTTCATTGCTTAATCTGAATTCGAACTGTTCTTAAATTCTCTGAACTACCATTCAATTGGTAGAAAACCACTTGTTCTCGCAGATCACAAATGGTTCTGCGATTATTTATATTGTATGAATAAAGCGCTAACATGTCAAACGGTTGACATGTTAAAAATACTATAAAATTGCTGGGCGGAAGATTTTTTTGTAAAATTTTGTGTCAAACGATTGACATATTAGCTGGTAACCGCTATCATAGTAATCGAAATCAAGAAAAGCGTTTTCAGATACAAGTTATGTAGTAAATAGTAAGGAGTGTTTTCTCGTGGCAATGGATTATAGCAAGGTTGCCGATCGCGTGATCGCCGATGTCGGTCGCGACAATCTGGTAGCCGCAGCGCACTGTGCTACTCGTTTACGTTTAGTCCTCAAGGACGACACGAAAGTTAACCAAGCAGCCTTGGACAAGGACCCTGACGTTAAGGGGACTTTCAAGACCAACGGCCAATACCAGGTTATCATCGGGCCTGGTGACGTTGACAACGTCTACGCCGAATTGATCAAGAAGACCGGCTTGAAGGAATTGTCAACCGACGACTTGAAGGAGGTTGCCGCTTCTGGCAAGAAGGTCAACCCAGTGATGGCCTTTATCAAGCTGCTGAGTGACATCTTCGTTCCAATTATCCCTGCCCTGGTTGCGGGTGGTTTGATGATGGCCCTCAACAACTTCCTGACTAGCCCAGGCTTGTTCAACCCAACTAAGGCATTGATTCAATTGAATCCTGCCCTTAAGGGGATTTCCGACATGATCCAAGTCATGTCAGCCGCTCCATTCATGTTCATGCCAGTCCTGGTCGGCATGTCTGCCGCCAAGCGCTTTGGCGCCAACGAATTCCTTGGCGCGGCCATGGGCTTGATCATGACTACTCCTGCCTTGGGCGGGGCTGCTAAGTACTGGAACATCTTCGGTCTGCACGTATCGCAAACCAACTACCAATACCAAGTTATCCCAGTCCTGGCTGCCATCTGGATCCTGTCCATCTTGGAAAAGTGGCTCCACAAGCACCTGCCTTCAGCAGTTGACTTTACCTTCACCCCACTGATCTCTCTTCTTTTGACTGGCTTCTTGACCTTCGTTGTCGTTGGGCCAGTGATGAAGACCGTTTCCGACTGGATCACCAACGCCTTCGTCTGGCTGTACAACACCGCTGGCTTCGTCGGCATGGGTCTGTTCGGTCTTTGCTACTCAGCCATCGTTATGACTGGTCTTCACCAATCATTCCCAGCCATCGAAACCCAATTGCTGACTGCCTTTGCCTCAGGCAAGGGGGCCGGGGACTTTATCTTCGTCGTTGCCTCAATGGCCAACGTTGCCCAAGGTGCCGCAACCTTCGCTATCTGGTTCTTAACTAAGGACAAGAAGATGAAGGGTCTGTCATCATCAGCCGGTGTCTCAGCCCTGCTGGGGATCACCGAACCAGCCCTCTTCGGGGTTAACCTGAAGTACCGCTTCCCATTCTTCTGCGCCCTGATCGGTTCAGGCGTCGCATCAGCATTGGCCGGCCTGCTCAAGGTTGAAGCCGCTGCCCTCGGTTCAGCCGGCTTCCTGGGCTTCCTGTCAATTTACCCAAAGACGATCCCAATGTACGTTGTCTGCGAACTCGTTTCCTTCGCGGTTGCCTTCGCCTTGACCTTCCTCTACGGGAAGAAGAACATGAAGGAAGAAGTTGCCGTAGTTGACGCCGCAGACGAAACTGCAACTGAAGAAGTTCCAGCTGAAGCTCAAGCCGAAGCTTCCAAGGTTTCAGCCGTTAAGGACGAAGTTATCGTTGCTCCTGTAGACGGCAAGTCAGAAGACCTTTCACAAGTCAACGACGAAGTCTTCTCACAGAAGTTGATGGGTGATGGCGCGGCCATCGTCCCAAGCGACAACACCGTCTACTCACCAGTAACTGGCGTCGTTTCAGTTGCCTACAAGACTGGCCACGCCTACGGCTTGAAGTCTGACGATGGTGCCGAAGTCCTGATCCACATCGGTCTGGACACGGTCAACCTGCAAGGCAAGCACTTCAAGTCCTTCGTAACCCAAGGCCAGCACGTCAATAAGGGCGACAAGCTTGGCGAAGTTGACCTTGACGCCGTCAAGAAGGAAGGCTACGACACGACCGTGATGGTTGTGATTACCAACACCAACGCCTACACTGACGTTGACCGCGTTGAAAGCGACAGCGTCAAGCATGGCGACAGCCTGGTAGCCGTAGCGGCCCACTAAGACTGACCGATTCTCATACTTGAATTTCTTTCTTCAAAATATTAATAAAAGAGTCATCCGCGTCACTTAAGCGGGTGGCTCTTTTTTCTAACAGAAATAAGTTTTTGTAACATTTGCTTCTTGCATTAAAGCTGTTACCTGTTTTAAGATTTATAGAAAAGAAAAGGTTACAGACAAAGCAAGTTAAACGGAGAGGTAACGACTATGACATTAAGAGTTGGAATTTTAACTTCCGGCGGCGACTGCCAGGCCTTGAACGCGACCATGCGCGGCTTGGCCAAGACGCTCTACAATTGCGTCGACGACGTTGAAATCATCGGCTTCAAGAATGGCTATTACGGCCTGATGCATGAAAAATACGTCAAGATGCAGCCAAAAGACTTCTCAGGCATCATCGACCAGGGCGGCACCATCCTTGGTACTTCCCGTCAGCCATTCAAGTACATGCGCGTCATCGATGACGGCTTTGACAAGGTCGCTGCCATGAAGAAGACCTACAAGAAGCTGAACCTGGATGCCTTGGCCGTTTTGGGCGGCAACGGGTCTTTGAAGTCAGCCAACATGCTGGCCCAAGAAGGCCTGAACGTGATCGGGCTGCCTAAGACCATCGACAACGACACCTGGGGCACTGACTACACCTTCGGCTTCCAAAGCGCCGTAGACGTCGCGACCCGCTACCTGGATGACATCCGCACCACGGCCCAGTCCCACTCCCGGATCTTCGTCGTTGAGGTCATGGGCCACAAGGTCGGCCACATTACCCTGCACGCTGGTCTGGCCGCCGGCAGCGACATCATTCTTTTGCCAGAAATCCCTTACGACCTGGACGTCATTGCCAAGAAGATCAAGCAGCGCGAAAAGCAAGGCAAGAACTTCACGGTGATCGCCTGTGCTGAAGGGGCCATCTCCAAGGAAGACGCCAAGCTGCCTAAGAAGAAGTACAAGGCCAAGGTCGCTGCCAGAAACGGGCAGTCAGTCGTCGTTGGCCTCGGTGAAGACCTCCAGAAGCTCTTCCCAGCCAAGGAAGTCCGGACCGCGGTAATCGGCCACGCCCAACGCGGCGGCGCCCCTGACGCGTACGACAGAGCCATCTCAACCCGCTTTGGGATTGAGGGTGCCCGCTTGATCATGAACCGGTCATTTGGCCGGCTGGTCGTCTTAAAGCGCGGCGAAGTCGACTCCATTGCCCTGGAAGACACCGCCGGCAAGCTGGCCTACGTCGATCCTGAAGGCAAGACCGTCAACAATGCCCGCCTGATGGGCGTTACCTTCGGTGACAAGTAGCTCCAACCAGTAAAAAAGGCCGCATTGACTCACTTACGTGAGCTAATGCGGCCTTTTTTGTGGTGCATGCGGCTTTTCGGGAACAGCTGGCACGTGGATTTTTGGTTTGATACGGGAGCTTTCTTATGCTCTAAAAGCCAAAATATGGTTCACATGGAGCCGATAAAGTTGCTGCCAGACCAATAGACTATGCCTAAAAAGATTGCCCCAGCAAGCAGGGCTTCAACTGTTAAGCCCCGTCTATGACTGACCCAGCCATAGACAGCTAAGCCAATGGTCACTCCAGCAACCAGCAGGACGAGAATCCCCACGAATGATGAAATCGGCACAGCGCTCACCCTCTTTTCTCATTGCATACACTTTTAATTTGCGATACCAGCAAGTTTTGGGCCAATTCTTATGTTTAGGATTTCCTGACCATGCATAACATCCTCCAAATAAAATAGATTATTTTTTGGTTAGATTGTATATCTACTTTTTAATAAAATCAACATTTTGAATAATCTCTCCCCACCGAAAAGTACCCAACTGCAGCTCTTGGAACAAAAATTCCCAGCCAAACAAAAAAGGAGCGCCTCATCGAGAGACAGCTCCTTTTCTGTTTAAAACTAGCAATCTAAATTCAATTCTATTCTTGGACTTACTTAAGCAATTCGCTGATTGCGTCTTGGAATGATTGAGCTGAAGCTTCAGCAGTTTCAATGTCCTTCTTGTTGACGCCAACGTAAGCCTTAATAACTGGTTCAGTACCTGATGGCCGCAGGGCTACCCAAGTTTCATCTTCCAGGAAGTACTTCAAGACGTTTGACTTAGGGAAGCCAGTCAATGGCGTTTCCTTGCCGTCTTCAAGCGTTACTTGTTCTTGGTAGTCTTCAGTCTTAACTACCTTGACCCCGTTGATTTCAGTCAAATGCTCGCTACGCAGCTTGCTCATCAATGCGGCCATCTTCTTTTGACCGCCAATCCCTGGCATTTCAATTGCCCGGGTGATTTCGTAGGCCACGCCGTACTTCTTCCAGATTTCTTGCAAACCGTCAAAAACAGTCATGCCGTGGCTAGCGTAGTAGCTGGCCACTTCGGCGAACATCAAAGCCCCTTGCATGGCGTCCTTGTCACGGGCAAATGGCTGGAAGAGGTAGCCGTAGCTTTCTTCAAAGCCCATCAAGAACTTGCCGTCGTTTTCCTTCTTCATTCTGTCGACTTCTTCGCCGATGTACTTGAAGCCAGTCAAAACTGACTTGGTCTTGATGCCGAAGTCCTTGGCGATCTTGAATGGCAGAGCGCTGGAAACGATGGAAGTTACGATTTCGTAGTCTGGAGTCAGCTTGCCTGATTCCTTCAAGTTTTGAAGCAGGTAGTATGACATCAAAGTGGCAATTTGGTTGCCAGTCAAGACTTGGAAGTCGCCCTTGTCGGTTCTTACGCAAGCCCCCATCCGGTCAGCGTCCGGGTCAGTAGCCACGATCATGTCGGCCCCGATTTCGTTGGCCAGTTCTACGCCAGGGTTGAAGACGTCACGGAATTCTGGGTTTGGCTTCTTGCAAGTCGGGAATTCTGGGTCAATGATGGCTTGACTTGGAACTGGCACCACGTTGGTGAAGCCGCCTTGACGGAAGGCCCGGTCGTACAGCATCTTCCCCGTACCGTGCAACGGCGTGTAAACGATCTTCAGCTTGTCAGCATTTTCCTTGATCATTTCCTTGTTCACGTTGACCGTGTCCAAAGCCTTCAAGTAAGCTTCGTCAACATCTTCGCCGATCAATTGCAAAGTGCCTTCGGCACGCAGCTTCTTGACTGGAGCAGCCTTAACGCTGAAGATGTCTTCAACCTTTTGCGCGTAAGCAAAGAGGCGGTCGGCGTTTTCAGGACCCATTTGGGCACCGTCTTCGCCGTAGGCCTTGTAGCCGTTGTATTGCTTTGCGTTGTGAGAAGCCGTGATGTTGATCCCGGCAAAGGTGTGCAGGTAGCGAACGGAGAATGACAATTCTGGCGTTGGGCGCAAGTCGTCAAAGAGGTAGACGTGAATGCCGTGGGCACCCAAAACGCGCGCCGCGTGCATGGCCAATTCGCGTGAGTTGTAGCGTGAGTCAAAGGAAATAACGACCCCGCGCTTCTTGGCTTCTTCCCCGTTTTCATCGATCAAACGGGCCAAGCCTTCAGTGACGCGGCCAACCGTAAAGAGGTTGATCCGGTTGGTCCCTGGTTCAAGCAGGCCACGCATGCCGGCAGTCCCGAAGTTGATGTCTTGACCAAAAGCGTCTTCAATCCACTTGTCGTCTTGGCCAAGTTCTGCCAACTGGTCAGCAAGCTCTTCTGGCAAAGGTGCTTTCTTCCATTGTTCATAGACTTCTTTTGCGTTCATTATTTTCTTTCTTCCTTCTCCATCATATCTGCTTTCTTAAGCAGAAAATCTTTCTTAGCTATTACTTCTTGATCAAGAAGATCACGTACTAGATCGGCGATCATCTCAGGCAAGCAGTAGGTTCTCATTTCACTCGCGTCGAGATCCACGTCTTCATTAGTCCGATTATAGCAATAAACAACGATTTCACGATCATTATAACGCACTAAGGCGTTGATTCCTAACCGAATCTTCACAAAGCCAACTTTGCCGCTGACAAGCGCGGGGTTGGCCTTGCGGGCGCTGGCCAGCATGGAGACCGTCTCCTCCAGGAAATGGCTTTCCTTACCCCATGGGAAGCAGCGCCGGTTGTCCGGGTCCTTGCCCCCGATCAGCCCGGCTTCATCGCCGTAGTAGATGCAAGGGACCCCAGGAGCCGCGAACATCAAGCCAAAGGCCATGGCTACCAGTTCTTCATCGCCCCCCAGCACGGTCTTGATCCGCTCCGTGTCGTGGGTGCCGATGTTGTTCAGGCAATTTTCCAAAAAGGCCTTTGGGTAGTTTTCCACTAATTTTTCCAAGTCGTTCATGGCAGAAATTTCGCCGGCCTCATCCTTGGCCTGCAAGAGGTTGATGATCAGGTTCCGCATTGGGTAGTTCATCACCCCAGTCAGGTTGTCCCCAGCCATGTAAGGGCGAAATTCGCTGTTGACGAACTTGTGGGAGGCGTCTTCCCAGACTTCCCCAATGACCAGCTGGCAGTTTTCTTTCTGCAGGCGGTCGCGGATCGCCCGCAGGAATTCCATCGGCAACTCGTCGGCCACGTCCAGCCGCCAGCCGTCAACCTGCATCTTGGTCCACTTGGCCAAAACGCCCTTAGGACCAGTGATGTAGTTGACGTACTGCTTGTTGTGCTTGTTGACCTCAGGCAGGGTCGTCACGCCCCACCATGACTGGTACTTGTCCGGGTAGTGGATAAAGTTGAACCAGGAGAAGTAGTCGCTGTTCTTGTCCTGCGTGGCCTTCAAGAAGTACTTGGAGTCAGCCCCGACGTGGTTGAAGACCCCGTCTAAAATCAAGTGCATCTTGTTGTCGTGCAGGGTCTGGATCAGCTCCTGCAAGTCCTGCTCCGTCCCCAGCATTGGATCAATTTTCATGAAGTCCTGGGTGTCATAGCGGTGGTTGCTGGAGGACATAAAGATTGGGTTCAGGTAGATGACCGTTACCCCAAGCTTCTTGAGGTAAGGCACCTTCTGGGTAATCCCCTTTAAATTGCCTCCAAAGAAATCCCACCGCGCTATTGCTCCGTGCTCATCCTTGATGTAGTACGGGGTGTCTTCTGGCGTGGCATACAGGAAGCTGTTCTTCTTGCGACCCGTGATCTCCCCGTGGGGGTTGCCGTTGTTGAAGCGGTCCGGAAAAATCTGGTAGACCACCCCCTGGGTATACCACGGCTCCTGTGGCACCTGCCGGTCATAGCAGGTGAGCTGGAAGGTACGGACATCAGTGCTGTCTTGGGTGAGCTCTGCCTCCCCAAACTGGTCCCTGGCCCGCTGCAGGAAGTAGTATTGGTTGTTCTGCTTGATGTTGAAGTAGTAGTAGTACAAGCCCGAGGTTCCGATGCGAATGCTGGTCTCATACATCTTCGTCTCTGAATTGTAGGTCATCGGGTAGGCCATATCGTCTTCGTTGATCTTCGTCAGCCAAAGCGTGACCTCCTGAACCTCTTCATCAATCGCCACGGACCACTTGACGCTGGTCCCGGCTTGAATTGCCCCAAAGGGCTGCCTGTATTTTCCGTCCCAAGAATTAAAAGTAGCTTTCATTGATTGTCTTTACTTACGATTGCGTGTTAACTTTTTCTACTAAATTAGGCCTTGTCCTCGATCTCAACCTTGTCCAGATGCCAAATTTCGCTAGCATAGCGTTCGATGGTCTTGTCAGAGTCAAAGCGTTCTGAGTGAGCGATGTTGACCAGGCTCTTTTGGGCCCATTGCCGCTTGTTCTTCCAAACCTTTTCCGCCAAGTCTTGCGCGTGCAGGTAGGCTTCAAAGTCGGCCAGAACCAGGAATTGCTCGTTATCGCCCAGGAAGTTGTCGTAAAGGGCGCGGCCTTCACTTTGGCAGCCAGGAATGGTGCCATCAATCAAGGCATCGACCGTCTTCTTCATGACTGGATCCTTTTCGTACATGTCTCTTGGGTGGTAGCTGTGGTTTGCGTAATACTTGTAGACCTCGTCCTTGTCCAAGCCAAAGGCGAAGATGTTTTCGCTGCCGACGGCATCCTTGATTTCAATGTTGGCTCCGTCCATGGTAGCGACGGTCAAGGCCCCGTTAGCCATCAGCTTCATGTTGGAAGTACCTGAGGCTTCCTTGGTAGTGGTAGAAATCTGTTCGCTCAAGTCAGCGGCTGGAATGATCTGCTCAGCCAGGGAAACGTTGTAGTTTTCCAGGAAGACGACCTTCAGCTTGTCGCCGATTTCCGGGTCATTGTTGACCATATCGGCAACTGAGTTGATCACCTTGATGACTTGCTTGGCGAAGACGTAGCTAGGAGCAGCGATGGCCCCAAAGATGACCACGCGCTTAGGGTGGCTGATGCCGGCCTTCAAGTCTTGGTAGAGCTTGATGACGTGGAGCAGCTTCAAGGTTTGGCGCTTGTAGGCGTGCAGGCGCTTGACCTGGACGTCAAAGATGGCGTCTGGGTCAACGACAATGCCGGTCTTTTCCTTGATTACCTTGGCCAGCTTCTTCTTATTGTCAGCCTTGATCTTGGTCAGGCTGCTCAAGGTTGCCGTGTCGTGGTAGTACTCTTCGAACTTCAGCATTTCCTTGGAGTCATAGCGCCACTTGCTGCCAATGGTCTTGTCCAAAAGCTTGGCCAGTTCCGGGTTGGCAATTTGAATCCAGCGGCGCAGGGTGATCCCGTTGGTCTTGTTGTTGAAGCGGTCTGGGTACAACTCGTAGAAGTCGTGCAAGACTTCGGTTTCCAGCAATTGGGTGTGCAAGGCGGCAACCCCGTTGACTGAGTGCGAGCCGATGATGGCCAGGTGGGCCATGTGGATCTGGTTGTCCTTGATGATGCGGGTTCTGTCGATCATGCCGCCGTCAACCTTGCCTTCAAGGGATTCAACGTAGCGGCGGTCAATTTCCGTGATGATGTCAAAAAGTCTTGGCAAGAGTTCCTTGAACATGTTGACGTCCCACTTTTCCAGAGCTTCCGCCATGATGGTGTGGTTGGTGTAGCTCATGGTCTTTTGGGTAATGTCCCAGGCAGTGTCCCAGTCAACGCGGTGCTCGTCAACGAGCAGGCGCATCAGTTCAGCAACCGCCATCGCTGGGTGGGTATCGTTGATGTGCACGGCCACGTACTTAGGGAACTCTTCAAAGTTGGTTCCCTTCAAGTCCTTGACGAAGTAGTTGACAATGCTTTGCAAGCCGGCCGAAACGAAGAAGTATTCCTGCTTCAAGCGCAGCAGCCGCCCGTCATAGTTAGAGTCATCCGGGTAAAGGATTGAAGTCAAGTCTTCAACCTTGCGCCGGTCAGCAATTGATGGGTAGTTCAATTCGTCCTCTGGCGCGATTTCCGCGTCCCACAGGCGCAAGGTGTTGGCCAAGCCGTTGCGGTAGCCAACCATGGCCACGTCATAAGGAACGGCCCGCACGATTGAAGCCCCATCGTATTGCGGAGTCATCCAGCCGTGGTCGTCAACCATGTTGTAGTGGCCGCCAAAGCGCACCAATACCGACTTGCTTTCACGTCTGACTTCCCAGTAGTCACCTTGCTGCAGCCAGTCGTTCGGCAACTCCTTCTGGTAGCCGTTGACGAACTTCTGCTTGAACAGACCGTACTTGTAGCGCAGGCCGTTCCCGTTGCCGGCATAGCCTGTTGAAGCCAGTGAGTCCATGAAGGCCGCGGCCAAGCGGCCCAAGCCCCCGTTGCCCAAGGCCATGTCCGGCTCAATCGCCGCGATCTTGTCAAAGTCCAGGCCCAGTTCCTTCATGGCCTCTTTGACAGTGTCCAGCCAGCCCAAGTTAAGCAGGTTGCTCTTCAAAAGCGTGCCTGGCAGAAATTCAATTGAGAAATAATAGGTTTGCTTGTGCTGGTTAGTGGTTTCCGCGATCCGGGTCCGGCGCCACTTGCTGGAATAGCCATCGCGCACAATTGAACAGATACATGCAAAAATGTCTTCATCAGAAGCTTGGCTCAAGTTTTCTTCAAAGTGGCGGTCAAGCTTTTCCTTCAAACGCTTCTTAAATTCTTCTTTAGTTAAAGTCACTTTTCAGTTTCCTCTTTAATCCTAATGCTCGTAGTTGCAGCCTAGCCCAGCAACTCGCCGTACATCCATTGGTACTTGCTTGCTGAGTTCTTCCATGAGAAGTCTGACTTCATCGCGATCCGCTGGCACTTAGCCCACTTCTCCTTCTCGTGGTACAGGTCCAGCATCTTCTTGATGGCCTCGACCATTTGATAGCCGTTGAATTCACGGAAGCCGAAGCCGTCGCCTTCATTCTTGGTCTTGTCATAAACCCAAACGGTATCGGCCAAACCGCCAATTTGGTGAACGATTGGCAAGGTCCCGTAGCGCAGGGCGATCAATTGTGACAGGCCGCAAGGCTCAAAGGCTGATGGCATCAAGAAGGCATCCGCGCCGGCATAGATCTTTTGCGCCAGCTTGACGTCAAAGGCCAAGACCAGCTTCAGCTTGTCCTCGTGCCGAGCCGCGATTTCACGCAGTGCGTTTTCATAGTATTGGTCACCATTGCCCAAGATCACGACTTGCACGTTGAATTGCAGGATGTTGTCCAATTCTTCCAGCAGCAATTGGCAGCCCTTTTGGGCCGTCAAGCGGGTAACCATGCCGATCACTGGAACATTGGCAACAACTGGCAATCCGACCGTCTTTTGCAGGTCGTTCTTGTCGCGCCGCTTGTGCTTCAAGTGGTTGACGTCATAGCGCACCTTGATGATTGGGTCGGTGGCCGGGTTGTACTTGTCAAAGTCAATCCCGTTCAGAATCCCGTTCAGCTTGTAGCTGACGCTGCGCAGGATGCCGTCCAGCCCTTGGCCAAATTCAGGGGTTTGGATTTCTTCAGCGTAAGATGGGCTGACCGTCGTTACCCGGTCAGCGTACAGAATCCCGGTCTTCATCCAGTTGACGTCGTTGTTGAAGCGAACCGTGCCGTTGTCGAACCATTCATAGCCCAGGCCGAAGAAGTTTGGCAGGGTTTTGGCATCATACTTGCCTTGGAATTCCAGGTTGTGGATGGTCAAGACGGTCTTGATGCCGCTGTAGGCGGAGACGAAGCCCCACTTTTCCCTTAACAGGAATGGGATAAATGAAGTGTGGTAGTCATTGCAGTGCAGGATGTTTGGAATGAAGTTGTAGCGCTCCATCATCATGATCACGGCTTGCTGGAAGAAGGCGTAGCGTTCGCCGTCATCGTAGTAGCCGTAGATGCCTGGCCGCTTGAAGTAGTATTCATTGTCAATGAAGAAGTACTTGACCCCGTTCATTTCCAAAGTGAAGATCCCGCAGTACTGGTCGCGCCAGCCAACTGGCACGTAGAAATTGCCTTGGTAGACCAGCTTCTCGCGGTACTTTTCAGGAATGTCCTGGTAAAGCGGCAGGGCCACGCCAACTTCGTCGCCATCCTTGGCCAATTGGTTAGGCAGGGCGCCCATCACGTCACCCAAACCGCCAGTCTTGAAGAATGGCGCGCATTCAGCTCCGACAAATAAAATTCTCACGTTTGCTCCTCCTAATCCAAAATAAAGTCCTTGTCAACGACAGTCCCCTTCTTGATGACGACTGGGCTTTCAGGCTTGCCTTTAATGGTTACGCCCTTTTCAACGACAACGTTCTTGTCGAGGATGGCGTATTCAACCTTCGCCCCGCTCTTAATATGGTCGCCAGCCATCAAGATTGAGCTTTCAACTTCGGCTTCCTTGCCAACCACTACTCTTCTGGAAACGACGCAGTTGTGCAGTCCGCCCTTGATCTTGCCGCCAGTGGCGATCAAAGTGTTCTTGACTTCAGAGTCCTTGTCGTAGTAGGTGCCGACTTCGTTTCTGATTCTGGTGATAATCTTCTGGTTGCCGTAAAGCAGGGAGTCGCGCTTGTCCTTCTTCAGCATGTCCATGTTGGCTTCGTAGTAGCTGGAAATGTCGTGAATGCTGCGCAAGTAGCCGGTGTACTCGTAGGCGTTGGCCTTTTCTCTGACGGCCAATACTGACAATCTTTCGGAGATGTCGTATGAAACCCCGCTCTTTTGCGCCTTGTCCAGTTCGTTGATCAGCCAGTCGGTGTCCATCACGTAAACGTTGGCTGAAAGGTTGAATGGACCTTCGCCATTCAGTTCAATGGCTTCATGGCTGGCAGCCACCACGTTGTTGTCGCTCAAAACAAAGGTGCGGTCGTCAGCGGCAATATCACAGCGGTTGACCCGCTTGAAGACCGGGGTAATGTGGTTGCCATTGCTTTGGTGGAAGTGCAGGACTGCCTTCAAGTCAAAGTTGGCGGCCATCTTGTTGCCGATGAAGACGGTGTATGGGACGTTGCAGGTCTTCAAGAAGATGATCAGGTCGTCAAAGTACTCTTCCCCTCTTGACCGGCGGGCCATCAAGTTCTGGTAGAAGTCCAGGTACTGGTAGGAGCCAATCGTGTCCATCCCCCATTCCTTACCGCCACCCCAGTGGTCCAGGTATGATCTGACCTTTTCCTGACTGATCAAGGTGTAGAGTTGGGTGATCCCGGAGTTGACGATGCTTGAAAGTGGGAAGTCCATCAAACGATATTTGCCGGCAAATGCTAAAGTTGACAAAGCTCGTTCATCAGTCAAAGGCTTTAATTGGCTGTATTCGTGCTGATTACTAAAGATTGCGCACATCTTACTTGTTTTCATTTGGTAACACTCCGATCTTTTCATGGTTGCCGACTACAGCAATCTTCCCATCTTCTTCTTCAACGACTGAACCATCGCCGATGATCGCGTTTTCGCCGACGATTGCCTTCTTGATCTTGACGTTCTTGCCGATCTTTGCCCCAGGCATGATGACTGAGTCTTCAATAACTGAGCCGCGCTGGACGTCAACATTGCCGGAAATAATTGAGTGCTTGATCGTCCCGTCAATGTAGCAGCCATCCACGATCATTGAATTTTCGACATCGGCGTTGTCGGTAATCATTTGTGGCGGGTCGATCGTGTTCTTGGAGTAGATCCGCCAGCTGCGGTCATCCAGGTTCAGGCCGTCAGTGCCGTCCAGGAATTCCATGTTGGCTTGCCACAAGGAGTCAATGGTCCCAACGTCCTTCCAGTAGCCGGAAAATTGGTAAGAGAAGACTCTTTCATCGCTCTTCAGGTAGTACGGAATGACGTTCTTCCCGAAGTCGACCATGTCATCGGCCGTTGCGAAACCAGCAGTCAAGACCTCACGCAGCCGCTTCCAGTTGAAGATGTAGATCCCCATTGAAGCGTGGTTTGACTTTGGCTTGGCTGGCTTTTCTTCGAATTCGATGATCCGGCCGGATGAGTCGGTGTTCATGATCCCGAAGCGGGGTGCTTCTTCCCAAGGCACGTCGATTACGGCGACCGTCAGGGAAGCGTGGTTCTTTTCATGTTCTTCGAGCATGTCATCGTAGTCCATCTTGTAGATGTGGTCCCCGGAAAGCACCAGCACGTATTCCGGATCCTGGCTGTCGATGTAGTCGATGTTTTGGTAGATGGCGTGGGCCGTGCCTTCAAACCACTTGGAGCCGCCATTGTCAGTGTATGGCTGCAGAATCGTGGCTGAAGCGTTCAGGCCGTCCAGCCCCCATGAAGAACCATTGCCGATGTGGTTGTTCAAGCGGAGTGGTTCATATTGCGTAATAACGCCGACGTTGCGGACGCCAGAATTGGCACAGTTGCTCAGCGGAAAGTCGATAATCCGGTACCGACCCCCGAATGGTACGGCTGGCTTGGCCTGATTCGCGGTCAGCTTGCCAAGTCTAGTCCCTTTGCCGCCGGCTAAAATGATACCTAGCATTTTTGTACTCATGGTAAGTTCCTTCCCTACATTTCTCATCTCTCGCGTCCAAGCTACTTGCCGTGCTTCTTGGAACGCTTTCTCTTGATAGTAACCTTGTCAGGCTGCAGAATCATGGCACTGAATCCTGGGAGATCCACAGTGATCTGGTAGTCATAATTCTTGAATTTTTCTTCTCTGGTCTTGACCTTCTGCGGCTTGGCCGTTGACGAGCCGCCAAACTCTGCCCAAGCTGAGTTCAAGACTTCTTTATATGAGCCCGGATATGGGACCCCGATTGAGAAGCTCTTGCGCTCAACTGGCGTGAAGTTCAGCAAGACAATGACAAAGTCGTGCCGTACCTTCCCTTGACGGATAAAGGACAAGACTGACTGATCCCGGTTGTCGGCATCAATGATTTCAACGGAGCGTTCTTCCTGCTCCAATTGCCACAGGGCTGGCTCGTTCAAGTAGAAGTGGTTCAAGCTCCGATTGAACTTCAGCATCTTGGCGTTGAAGTCATCGCTCAATTCAGACCATTCCAAGCCTTCCTTGTAGCGCCATTCCAGATATTGGCCGAATTCCCCGCCCATAAAGAGCAATTTCTTGCCCGGGTAGGTCATCAGCAGGGTATTCAGATTGCGCAGCTGGTCAAATTGGGCCGGCCGGTCGCCGAACATCTTGTTCATCAGGCTCCGCTTGCCGTGAACGACTTCGTCGTGCGACAAAGGCAAAATGAAGTTCTCGCTCATGCGGTACATGAAGGAGAAGGTCGACAGGTTGAAGTTGTCCTTTCTGAACAATGGGTCCATTGAGTAAAAGGTCAAAATGTCGTTCATCCAGCCCATGTTCCACTTGTAGTCAAAGCCCAGGCCGCCGTCTTCCACCCGGCCGGTAATCTTGACTTGGGCTGAGCTTTCCTCAGCGATCAAGAGCCGCTCTGGGTGAATTCCCTTCAAGGTCGTGTTGAACTTGTGGAGGAATTCGATCCCTTCAATGTTCCGGTTGCCGCCGTACTGGTCAGGCGTCCATTCGCCCGGTCCGCGGTCGTAGTCGCGGTACAGCATGTTGGAGACCGCGTCGACCCGCAAGCCGTCTAAGTGGTAGTAGTCCAGCCAGAAGAGGGCACTGGAGAGGAGGAAGGATTGAACTTGCGGCTTCCCCAAGTCAAAGTTCAAAGCCCCCCAGCCCTTGTTTTCAGCGCGCCACTTTTCGCTAAACTCATAGGTCGGCGTTCCGTCGTAGTAGGCCAGAGCATCATTGTTGATGCAGAAGTGGCCTGGCACCCAGTCCGTCAAAACCCCGATGTTTTCCTTGTGGCAGGCTTCCACGAAGTCCTGCAGGTCTCTTGGCTGCCCATAGGCGTGCTCCAAGGCAAAGTAGCCAATCGTCTGGTAGCCCCAGGAGGCGTCCAGCGGGTGCGCCGTCAGCGGCAGAAACTCAATGTAGTTGAAGCCCTGCTCCTTAACGTAAGGAATCAGTTCCTTCTGCAAGTCTTTCAACGTATACAGGGAGCCATCCTCATGCTGCTTCCAGGAATTGACGTGCACCTCATAAATGTTGATTGGCCGCGCGAAGTGGTTTGACCGCTTGTGCCAGCCAAACCAGGCGCCGTCAGTCCAATGCTTGGGCTCATGATTCACGATCACGGCAGCATTGCCAGGACGCTTTTCAAATTCCAGCGCCAGCGGATCGATCTTCATGATCTCCTTGCCAGATGCCTGCTTGACCAGGAATTTGTACAGTTGGCCAACCTGGGCCTGGTCGCTGTATGCTGACCAAACCCCATAAGCATCCTTGGACATTGGCAGACTCTTATCCCAATTATTGAAGTCGCCGACCAGCCAGACTTGCTGGGCATGTGGTGCCCAGACTCTAAAGGTATAGCCATTCCCATCAGCATGGCAGCCTAAGTAATCTTGCAAATGCAGCTCATTGCCGTTTACAAAATTCTGGAGATGTTGATCCAGCTCGTCCATTTCATACCCCACTTTCTGTTTCAAAAAATCTCGTTCTTCCTATAACTCTATTAAATAAATCACAAATTGCTGTAAGCGGTTTTCGCTCACTTACATTATAATGCATTTCGGAATTTTTTCACTATCTAAAATCATTTTATTAAAAAGAATAAAATTAGCGCCGACTTTGATCCCATCTAAGACGGTGCTTAACGTAAATTTCTTAAGGAAATTGCGAATATCGTTTTTTAGCATTAAAAGGCTTTTGTTTTTGTATATATAGCCTTTCATTTTCTTATTTATTTTTCACAGTATTGAAAATACGAACGTTAAGCGCTTTCGGTCGGTCAGCCCTGTTTTCACATAGACTTGGCTGAGTCCTTGTTGTTAGCGCTTTTACGCATGTGATTCGTATGATGGTCTTGGGCCAGCTTTAGCTTCCACTCGGCAAATTTTTTTGGCCCAAGCAGCGAATTGGTCTATTTTTGCGGGCGTGCTAAGCAAAAAAGGATGCCAGTTGAGACTGGCATCCTTAGAGCTAAGTTTAATCTTTAGCACATTTTTACTCTTTTTTAAAAGCGTTAGCAAAATTACAAGTTTTTTGCCCCTTTAGCGGCTAAAAAAGCTTTTATAGATAACAAAAAGGAGCAAAAGCCAAAAAATTACGACCGGAATGGCGTAATACCATTTCTTGGGCTTGCCGCCAGCCCACACCCCGGCACTCGCTTTCCGGCAGCGATCCCAGACTTCAGCTGGGATCAGCTTGCAAGTCAAGGCTGCCAAGGCCGGCAGGATGAGCAGGTCATCCAGGTAGCCCAAGACCGGTATAAAGTCCGGTACCAGGTCAACCGGCGACAGGGCGTAGGCCACGGTGATGGCCGCCAGCAGCTTGGCGACCAGTGGCATGGCCGGATCCTTCAGGGCCAAGGCCAGGGCCGGCAGGTCCGGCTTGAGTTTTCGGGCCGTCTGCTTGAGTTTGTTCATGCTTGCTGCTTGCCCCTTTCTTTGCTGATTCAAGACAGATTGCTGAAACAACTATAACACGCCGGCAGACAAAGTGGTGGCTTTTGCTCACCTTTTAAAGCAGCCATGTTATAGAATATCAGCAAGCAAGCGCGGACGGCAAAAAGGCCCAGGCATCGATGCTCGGGCCTTTTGCACCTTCAATCCAAATCCAGCCTGCTATCTAAAAACTATTTCTCCTGACAGAACGCGCGACTCCTGAAACCATGGAATGACGAGAAATGACATGGCGCCGCTTGAACCACAGGACGCCATGAAGGGTGAGAATGGTTTAGCCATGAGTACTGGAAGCATAAATTACAGCAATTTCCGCGGCGTTCTATTAGCTTTTGTTAATTTTAGCCTGGAGATGAATTGAAAGCAAAAGGATGTTTATCCTTTTCAGACTAGCGTAATAGCGCTAACCTGTGCTATTATCATACAAAAGCACGCGAAACACGTCAATGCACTTTCATAAGTCTTACATATTTTGCGATCTGTCAGACTTTTTAGGAGGGAAGTCCATGTATACTGGCAGCAATCCAACCGCCCTAAGGTCCCGCACCTGGCTCAAAGATGCTTTCTTGGACCTGCTTAAAGAAGAGAAGTATTCCGAGATCACCGTTACCGCCATCTGCCGCCGGGCCCACTTGTCCCGGCAGACTTTTTATCAGATCTTCAGCTCAAAAGACGAGGTCATGCACTACCAGTTCAGCTGCATGTTCATCGAGTTCCGCCGGCAGCACCGGGATTTGGACCAGATGCAGGTTAAGGAGCTGGTCACCGCTTCTTTTTATTTTTTCTACAAAGAGCGCGAATTTTTCCAAGAATTGATCGATAACGGCCTGAATGCCTTTATGGTCGATGAGTTTGAGCACTATCTACCCCAAATTTCCTGCTTGCAGGCCACGGCCAGGCAGGGACAGCACTTGGATTATTCCGCGGCCTACCTGGCCGGAGCCATCACGCAGATCCTGATTCACTGGTTTCAAAGCAACTTCAGCCTGTCGGTTGAAGAGATCAGCGGCTTGGTCACGGCCAAGATCAAGGGCAAATGGAACAAAGATGTCTGAAGAAGCCCAGCAACAGCGCCAGGCTTCTTTTTTCACGCTTTAGATGTTGTATAATTTTAAGCAAAAGCAAGCAGAAAATAAGCAGAAATAAAGGGCATGACGACGATGAGATTTAAAATGAGCCGCAGAAAGCAAGGAAAATGGCAGACCAGCATGGGACGCGACAAGTTCCTCCCCTGCTACTGGATCGGCGGCTTCTTGCTGCTCCTGGGCCTGATCGCCCTCTGGGTAAGACATGACGAGCAGACGGACAGCTACGCTGATCATGGCTTCACGTATAAGCAGCCCACGCTCACCTCGCCTGAGCATCAAGCTGCTTATCACCTGACCAGCAGCCAAGGCTGGTCCAACGACCTGCAGACGATCTATTATGACCAGCAGAGCCAGTCCTACCGGATCTACTTTTTGCATTCCAGAGATGGCGCCACCAAGCCTTTTGGCCCCAAGGGACAAAGCTGGACGGTAACTTCGACCAAGGATTTCATTCATTTTTCCAAGCAAAAGACCGCCATTAAGGCCACCTATTTGACCCACGCTGAGGCCTGGAAGTCAGCCTGGACCGGCAGCGTGATCCAAAACACCGGCTTGGTCCAGGGCGTGCCCAAGGGCGCGCCTGTGGCCTACTTCTCAGGCCTGAAGCGGCGCGACGGCTCCCAGAACGTCTGGGCCGCCTGGTCCAGCGACGGCGGCTTGACCTTCAGCCATCCGTTAAATGATGGCAAGCCCGTTTTGGACCACTCCTGGCCCTTTGCCTCCCAAAAGGCTGACCAAGAGCGGGATCCGGCAGTTTTCTACAATAATGGCAAAATGATCATGTATGTGGCTGAAGGCAACCAGTTCGGCGTCTACCAGTCCGCGAACGGCCTGACCTGGACCAAGGCTGACGAAAAAGGCGCGTCCAAGGTTCTGGGGACCAGCGTCCTGAACGGCTTCAACGAGCAAGACCAGCCCCTTGAGTGCCCAGTCGTCAGGTTCATGAAAAATGCCCAGGGGCAGGCCAAGACCGTCCTCTTCTTTGGGGCCAAGATGCCGCAAAACGGGCAGACCACGGGAACCTACTACATCGTGGGCCACTTGGACCAAAACGGCCTCTTCACTCCGGAAGGCTCCAGCCAGCGCCTGGACCAGGGGAGCGACTTCTATGGAGCCAACTTCACTGGCAGCCCTGATTCCGCTGCCCCAGACCAGGCCATCTATGCCATGGGCTGGATCGGCAACTGGAGCTATACGGCCAGCGGGATCTTGGCCGGCCAAAGCAGCCAGGCCAAGAAGTCAAGGCGCTTAGGCTCATACAGCTTGGCTAGAAAGCTCTTTTTAAACGGCCAGCAGCTGCTGCAAACGCCGGTGACGGCGAAACTGCGCGAAACGGCCGCCAAGAGCAGCAAGGGGCAGCTTTCCGGCAGCAACTGGAAGCAGATTGCCAGCCTGAAGCGCCAGCCCGCCAACAGCCACTACCAGTTAAAGCTGACCAAGTTCACGGGCACAGTCCAGCTGTTTTTGATCCAAGGCAGCGACCAGATCGAGCTGCAGCTCAACGCGGCAACTGGCACCTACCAGGTCACCAGAGTGGCCAACGAGCTGCTGGGCCAGGCCAAGGCCGACTACCAGGCTCAGCAAAACGGGCAGTTTCCGCCCAGCACGGAGCTGAATTTGAACGTCTACACGGACAAGAATTCAGTGGAAATTTTCTTTCCGGGCGGCCAGGCCTGCACCCTGGCCCGCTATTCCGTCAGCCGCCAGCAGGATCTGACCATCCTGGCCCAGGGCAGCCAAGGCCAGTTCACCTTCAGCTCCAGGCAAGCCGGGGCGGATTTGCCTGATTAAATCAACAAAAAAGCTTCTGCTCATGATATGACCCCCGAAATTAGTGTCCTAATTTCGGGGGTCATATCATCTTTCATTTGTTTCGACCTTTCTGTACTTTCTCAGTGACCGGCTCGCGGCATGTTGTCAAAGACCAGGCCCAGGATGGCGAGGATGATCACGCTGCCCCAGATTTTGGGACTTTTGGTGAAAAAGGCACACAGGATCATTACTACCAGCACCGTGAGCAGGTCGCGCGCGTTTTTTCGACTCATTAAATCCACCTGCTTTCTGACCATATTATAGCTTAAAACTGGACTTGTGGAAAAAGGCCGCGGCGATTGCCCCAATGCAGGAATGCGGCTGTTTTTCGAACTTAATGACACTGCCGTTGTCCCCTCGCGGGCAGCAAGTTATAAGATTTTTTCAAAAAATCTGCATCCCCGTAGCTACAATCGCTCTAGAAGCTATAATAATCATACTATTAGCAGTGTGCACATTAGGAGGAAGAAAATCATGTTTAAAAAAGCCATGATCGCGGCATCAGCCGCGCTGTGCCTGGGCCTTAGCGCCGGCCAGGTTAAAGCCGCCAAAGCCAGTTGGCAGATCAAGAACTACAAGGAAAGCAAGCGGTTCGCCAAGCGTTCAGCCACTTTCAAATACCAGCTCCCTGTCTTCAAGGGCAAGAGCAAGGCCATCAAGAAGATCAACCAGGCTCAGGTCAAGTCCTACCAAGCCGCCAAAAAAGATGCCAAAAGCCTATTCAAAGCCGCCCAAAAAGACAAGGGCAACGATTACGACTACTATTACGTCGTCAAGTCCAAGGTTACTTTCAACAAGCACGGCATCGCGTCAATCAAGCGCTCCAGCGACCACTACGCCGGCGCCAGCCACATCCGCTACGTTCATGGCGAGGCTTACTCGCTCAAAAGTGGCAAGCGCCTGTCCGTTTGGAAGGTAGTCAAGGGCGGCAAGAAGAACGTACAGGCAGCTTTGAAAAAGGAAGCCAGAGCCCTGGGGATGTCCGCGTCTGCCGCTGATTTGGTCGACTTGAATACGGTCGATTACTATATCAGCAAGAAAGGCACCGTCTACATCTACCCGCAGCTGACCGGTTCCCAAGCCACTAAGTCCGTCGCCGTCAAAGGGAGATACAAATAATAAAGTCAAAATAAAATATGCCAACTAACCAAAAAATCCGTTCCCAAGTTCTGGGAACGGATTTTTTACTCTAAGTCGGGATCGGCGGCTTGGCCATCATGCTTTTGCCACTGTTTAAGCATAAGCAAACTCGCTGCCAAGGTCAATCGGCCTGCTGGACAAGTTTTTTGAAAAAATGCTTCCGTCTAGCCACCAGACTGGCAAAAAAGAATATAATTTTATTAATAACAAGCAAAAAAATGAGGAAAAAATCATGACCGATAAGAAAATCAGAACTTTCGCCTTCGCGGTGCTGGGCCTAGGACTGGCCCTTACTGCCCACGCAGCCCACGTTCATGCCAGTTCCAAGGCAATTTATAAGCTGGAGACTGACCAGCAGGAATTCAAGATTGGCCGCCATGCGTTCACCTACTGCTACCAAAAGCCGGTTCTGGCTGGCAATACGAAAGCCATCAAGAAGATCAACGCTGCCTGGGAGAAAGACTATCAGCACAATCAGCATAACTTCGCCCTCCTGAAAGAGGCGGCAGTCGCCCTTAATGATCTCGACACCACCTGTTCCAGCCGCTTCCTGGTGACCGTTACCTATAACAAGCATGGGGTCATTTCTTTCCGGCAAGACGCGGAATTCTACCCTGTAGCCGCGGGCTATCACAAGTACAATGGCGGAGCCTACTCATTGACGACTGGCAACCGCATCCCCGTCTACGACCTGGTCAAAGGCTCCCGGGAAGTCGTGCTGGCCAGACTCAAGCAAGAGGCGGAGAAGCAGGACGCGCTCAACCTCTATGATGAAGCCGCCAGCAACCTGGACAAGCTCAACTACACGATTGCCCCCGACGGCATGGTCTACATCTACCCCCAGTTCTTCAAGGCCACGGGCCGGGACGCGATCGTCGTCAGCGGAATTTTTGAAAAAGAATAAGCTGGAGAAAAATTTCTGCCGCGGCATAGCCCAAACGAGTCGCGCCAATACAGCAAAAGCTGCATAGATGCCCTGGCAAGAAAGCCTAAGTTCACGGGCTTGCGGGGGCTTTGGCTGTCATTTTTTCCAAGACGCGGTCTGTGCAATAATCTTTTTTAACAGATCAGTGAATGCGTTAAAGGAGAAAAAATGAACACGAGCAAGGCAAGAAATTACGACCTGATTCTGGCTGACATCAAGCACGAGCTCCAGCTCGGCTATTTGACCGACTATGTTTGGTTCTACGATTCCCGCCGCTGCGGGCGGCATATTTTACCGGACGAGCAGGAGTTCCGCAGGATGCCTGACGGCTGCGTCTGCTTTATCCCCGTTGACCGCACCCTCGCCAAGTGCTGGCCGAATTTTGCCGCGATCAACCGCAAAAAGGTTACCGCGGCTGAAGCCTTGGCCTCACTGGAAATCGCGGCCAAAGAGCTTTGTTAGGAAAATTTGGATGAAAGATCACTGGTCTAGGAAAGCCTGCCATGCGTGTTAAGCGTGACAGGCTTTTTTGTTGGAAAATTAAGGATGCAGAATTGGCTAGTGAAAGGCTTGCATGGCGGGGATGCAATCGTCACGCCTAGCGCAAGAATGGCTCTACGGCGCGGTTTATCGGCTGCAAGCTGCAGTTTGCGGACACAATGGCCACTAGTGTAAGATGCCTGTTGGAAAATAAGCAGCAAAGGGAGTGAGCCCACCAAAAACAACGTTTCAAATGCATCCATTACTTTTCAAGAAAATAGTCCAATCCTTTGCAGGGGATTGGACTATTTTGGTTTATTTAACGTTTATTTTTGAGAACCAGTCCCCCCAAAAACCACCCCCAACTAAAGCAAAATCCGCATCCCCCTTCCCACTTTCTTTTTCGGCATTTTTTTGTCAAAATCTACTTAGCGAAGCGAGGTGCTCCTATGAAAATTATTATTTCCCCAGCCAAAAAGATGCAGGTTGACGCGGACTCTTTTTTGCCGCAAAGCCAACCTGAATTCATCACCGAAGCCAGCGAGCTGCTGGCCTTCTTGAAGACCCGGACCAAAGACGAACTGACGGCCATCTGGCAGGCCAGTCCCAAGATCGTGGATTCAGCCCTGCAGCAGCTGGACGCGCTAGACCTCAACCAGGCCCAAACGCCCGCGATCATGGCCTTCACTGGCATCCAATACCAATACATGGCGCCGGATGTGCTCCCGCAAGCCGCTCTGGACTACCTGCAGGAACATCTCCGCATCCTGTCTGGTCTCTACGGCAGCCTGCGCCCCTTCGATGCCATCAGTCCCTACCGCTTGGAGCTGCAAAGCAAGCTGACCGGGTTCAAATACTACAGCCTCTATGATTATTGGCAAGACAAGGTCTACCAGAGCCTGTACGCTGACAATGACGTCGTGGTCAACCTGGCTTCAAGCGAGTACTCCCGCCTGCTCAAGCCTTTTGTCACCAAGAATCAGCGCCTGATCGACATTGTCTTTCAGGAAAACAAGAATGGCCGCTGGCGCACGGCTGCAACCCACGCCAAGATGTCCCGCGGGGACATGGTCCGCTTTATGGCCGAAAAAGCTGTTATGGACGCGGAAGAACTCAAGAATTTTGCCGACTTTGGCTATGAATTCTGTCCACAGGCCAGCACGCCGGCCAAGTTCGTCTTCCGGACCGACTACGATTTCAAAAGAAAATGAAACGAGACTACATTAAAAATGTAGTCTCGTTTTCTTATTTCTCTTATGTCAAATCAAAATTTTAGTCCGGGAAAATTTCGTCCAACTTCTCGGCCAAAGTTCCATCCTTGGCCAGTGGCAGCGAGTCAACCTGCTTAAAGTGCTTGTCGCTAATGTCTCCCGCCTTGTCAAAGCCAAAAATGTATTCATGTGCAATCCGGTAGATGATCTCTGTCGGTGCCAAGCCGTATACCTGCTTTTCAAAGATGTGCTTTAAGCGGTCATGCTCTGAAGGATATAGCCGTTTCATCTCAGAAGAAGCCATCAGCCGCTTTACGATCTCGGTAATGTACAAACCGGACTTTACATAAAGATCCGCAAAAGTGGCATTAGCATCATCAAAGCAGTTAGGATTTTCTTCTTCCAGCATATCCACCATATCCTTCACAACCTTCTTAGGAGTAAAGATCTGGTTAGTCTTTTGCGGTGGAATATAGTCAAAAATATCCTCTTTATGGTCATCATCGAACCAATCAGCCAAATCCTCTTTCTTCTTCAAGAATTCAGCGCATGAATCGTTGAAGACCACCTTATCAAACAAGTGCCCGTCAAAGTGCTTGCGGTGCTCTTCGCCCGCTAGTTCATTGCCATTTTCATCTGTTTCTTGATAATCATAGCCATCTCGCAAGCGTCTGAACCACTCAATGGAAGTCCCTGTAACTTCTTCGAAAACATCCGGTGGTACAATCTTATCAAAGTTCTCCAGTCGGGTCTCCTGGTCTCCATAAGCCATCAAAAATGAAGGGATAGTTCGGGTAAAGCCTCTCAAGTGGTCACGGACAGAAGCTTCAATTTCACCCTTAAGCTCATTCTTCTTTTCGGTTTCTACTGTTTTAACAACAGTCTGAGCGGCTTGATCAATGAGTTTCTTGCTATTAACCTTCTTGTTAAGGTTTTCTAGCATCTCTTCCTTCATCTTCTGGCGCTCTTCATCATAGTGAGCATTAATATTGACAATATCAGCTATTGTAGCACCTTTTTTCTTTGCGTTATCCACAGCCGCTTTTGCCTCATAAGACTTCTGATTGTCCGCAATCTTCCAACTGCTATAAGTCTTAGCAACAATGTGATCCGTTGTGTTTCGCAATTGATGATCCAGCTTCTTTTGGGTTGACTTCTTCAGATCACGACCATAATGCTCCTTTGCTGTATTTACCAAAGTATCAGAAATTGGCTTACCGAATGTTTCTTGTAAGTTCTTAAGTTCTTTTTTCTCGCTATCTTCCTTAGTATTTTGAGTCTTAGTAAGCTGAGATATCGACTTATCAAGCTTTTCATCAACATCTTTGTAGATTTTTGGCCCAAAAACACCCTTAGCTGTACCAATTACTTCTTCATCAGAGATGTCTACTTCACCATCAGCGTTAATGTCCAGATCTTTCTTAGTGTCTTCGCCAGCATCAACCTTCTTAGGAGTTGGTTCTTCAATTGCTTCCCAGTTGTTGATCTGTTCTTGCACTTCCTTAGGAGCGCCAAAAATATTGGAGATATTGGTAAACAGGAAGTTGCTCATAAAGCCACGAGATACTACTTCTTTTGCGTGGATATGCCGAGGGATAGTCATAACCTTCTCGGCGTCCAGTTCGATCATTGAGCCATTATCATCTTCACCATACACAGGGAAGTAGTTAAGAAGCTCTCGAATATGCTTCTTTCGATGATCCACATCTCCCTTGCCCGCAGCAGTATCCGGTGACAGGTCGACAGCAAATTTCTCAAAGATATCCAAAGTTCTTGCTGGATCAAAGTCAAAGACGTAGGCGTTCTCTTTACGATATGAATCGCCATTAGCGTCTTGGAACAGACACGGATTCTGAGCACGGAAAGCCGCCTGCATGTACAAAGCTGGGCTCTTCATGTTCGAAAGCATCAAGACGGCAGTCCATTCCGGAATGGTGACACCAGTTGTCAGCTGTCCTACTGATAACGTAATAGTCTTATCGTGATTAGCAATTGCCTCTTTTACTTTATCGTAGGCCTTGATATTTTCATCATCTTCATCAAGCTTGCCATCACCAGCTGCCAAAACAATCTCATATTCCTTGAAGACATCATTTTCTTTCAACTTCTTAGCTAAGCATTTAGCAGAGCTAACCCGGTTAAGTAGCCAAAAAGTGTGCTTCAACTCATTTCTGAGTTCTGGAGTACTGAACGGGAACTTTTCCTGCGTTGTCAAAGCCGTTAGAAACTTATCCACATCTTCATCATGAACAAACTTAGTCCCAGCTTCATTGGTTTTAAAGAATTCATTCAAGTCAAAGGCATATTCTTCAACATCTCTGTCCGCTAATTCAATCCCAGCTTGTGCCTTATCCCGAACAATGTCGCTCATCTGGTAAGTCAGCATATTCAGCTTAGGCAGATTAGCATATGGATTCCCGTCTGTTGCATCGCCATCCCATTCTGCTTTCTTACGTTGCTCATCAGCATACGTCCAGTTGTAGATAGCATCATCATCAAACTTATCGTTGGCCAGAGCCTTAAATGGAGTACCCGACAAGTGCAAAGTGGCCTTACGCTTAATCTGGTCAAATGCAGCGTCAGTCTTGTAAGTATCAACACCTTCATGAGCTTCATCGATGATCAAGATATCCCATTCAGTGTGTGCTACCTCTTCCAGCTTTTCCTCGATTCCACCAAAATAGATCGATCGTTTCAAGTTTTGCAAGCTGACAAACTCAATACAGCCCAGGTCCTCATCATCTGACTTGATGGCCTTCTCTACGTACTCATCACGGCTAAAAACATATTTCTTATCCTTGATCCCGTCAACGACAGAAACGAACACGTAGCCCGACTGCGGCCCAAGGAAAGTCTCATAGTCGCTGTACCAGCTGTTAGCAATCGCCGGACGATTCGTGACGATCAGAATGCTCTTAGCCCCCATCTTCTTGCACAAATCATAGGCAGACAGCGTCTTCCCAAAGCGAGGCTTACAATTCCACAAGAACTGACCATCCTTGTGAGCGGCAAAGTAGCTCTTGGCTTTGTCAACCGCCTCTGCTTGTTCACTGCGCAAAGTATACGGAATGACAGCATCTGAAGGAACAGAAGTGGAAACTTCGCCATGGTTTTCCTGGAAGTCCTTAAAGTAATTCAATGCTGGATCCGGATCAATGTGAAACCACTCTTTTCCCTTCTTCCGCTCAACACCTTCCCGAGTTAGATACTTGTGGAAAGCTTTATCATCAAAAGAATCATAAGGCTCAGTTGTGAATTTGGCCAAGCGATGCCACCGAACTTTATAGTCGACATCAATCGTATTGGACTGTTCATGAATCCGTGTATCAACATCACGTTCAGTGTAACCGATCTTAGTCCAGCCATCATGAGCAGGAACACCCGGAGTTTGATAAGCATATATTTGCGGTGCTACTTTAGCAGCAGTCTTGATTTTCACACGCATCGTTACGCCATCTCCTTTTCCTTCATCATGTTGTTTATAAATTTTGACTCATCCTCACTTAAGCCAAAATGTTCATATAACATTTCATCTGTCCAATGCTGATTTAGGTCAACAATCGGTACAAATTGAAATTTATCTTTTGATAAATTAATCGAAGAAATGGCTTGAAGAAGTAGAAACCTAAAGAATTTGGTACATACGTACCTAGCAAAATTTTCAGCTTTATCTTTGGACAAAGACGCATACGCTACTAAATAAGAGTCGGTACACACCTCACCTGGTTGCAACACTTTAACTGTTGAAATAACTGTAAATTTACCATTCTTGTCGGGTTCTCCAGCATGTTCTGTTGTTAAACGGCTAATTATCACCTTATATCTGTTAATTAAGTCCTCGCCCTTTGTAATAGAATTGAATGGAACATAACCACGGCCACCGCTCGAATATACTGTACAGTCATCAGTAGATTTTTTATCCTTGGTTCCTCTTGCAGATGACGGCAGTCCAAATGAATTACGATAATCTACAGTTTCAGAGACAAGACTAGGATTATCTTTCAATACTTTGTGAAGAATATTAACCGATTCGTTATATCTAACGAGAACCGGAAACTCAGATAAATCTCTATTAACTGTTGATTTTCTGCCATCATGAATATTAGTAAATTCGCATGTTTTAGACTTCTTTAAGCCTGACCACAAAAAATAATTAACACCACCACCAATACTTGCATTCGGAAAACAATCTTTCGCATTAACAAAGTCAACAATTTTTACAAGATGGTGATCATTCAGCATTTCGGCTCTGAATGAATCTAATCCCTTTCCTCCGGCAAACCATTTTGACGGTGTAATTAAATCTATAGCACGGGGATTAAGCTTCTTAGCTTCATCAAAAAAATCTTGATATACAGGAGTTGCACTTGCACCTGCTCCACCATCACTCACTTGATAAGGCGGATTCCCAATAACATAGTCAAATTTCATTTTATATTCCTTCTTTCATCGAGTTATACGTTAGAGTTTTGTCTCCTCGCCAATCTCTAATCTTACATTCCTCATCGGGTTGGTCATCTTCTTCTATCCCCGTATCTTCACCATATAAACCAAGTCCTAGTTGCTCTGGCTCTCTAATTTTTCCGAATGGAACACAGCCAGTGAATCCATCCATCTGCCAGAAATTCCAAGCAATAATATTTGCCCATTCACGGATTTGCTTTTCATTAGTTTGACCGCCAAATCTCTGATCTCTATATTCACACAAGCTGTCTAACACGTTGATCCTGGCAATTACCAGGTTATCCCCTTGATATTCATAGCCGTAAGAAGATTGTAGCGCCTTTGTGCTCCATTTAAGCCATTCTTCTTCTGTCTCTGTGTTTTCCGATACAACCCTTAACTTTCTATCCAAGAAGCCAACTCTGTCCTTAACGGGGATTTCTTCACCAGTTGCCGTATCATATCTGCTCACAACAAAGGGAGCTTCACCACAGGTTATTTCTAATCTTCGCAATTTCACGTAGTCCTGCCAGCTCTGTCCTTCAGGGAACTGAATTTTTTCTTCACTAGTAATCCAAGTATGGTCTTCATTCTCAGTATTGAAGACTGCCTTGCGTCCAAACCAATCCTCATCACAATAGTTGTTCATCTGGTTGACAATCCAGCTAGGCGTAAATACCTCCGCCTTCGTTTTTGTCCGTTCAGCTTTTTCCTCAATGCTTTTTTCAACCCGAGGCTGTAACGAAATGATCTGTAATGTTTTCTCAGTAACACGAGTCTTGGCATCTATCGAATACGAATTGTAAATGTCAGTAGCAAAGATAATGTTCTTTCTAGTTGTCTTATCCTGTAACAGGATGTTTAAAGCGATCTCTACTGGATATGAGTCTAAATCGATCAGTTTCGCTCCCATATCGGTCCTTTCTTGCTTGTAAAAGCATTTCTTATAACATTTATTTTAGCGTATTTTATACGCTCCAACTTACAAATAAAGCATTGTGTTTATTAAAATTCGTGGCACACACAGACACACAGTTTTTAGCCAAAGAAATGCTGATATATCAAGCTTTGTAAGCTGGTTAGTCATAGCAGCTAACACAACTTTTATTTTGGATTTTACTCCAGTGTGCCAACCGTGTGTCTATTTCATTTTGCTTCAAATCGTTTCAAACTATTTCAAAGTTGTTCAAAACAGTAAAAAAGCCTATCATCACGGGCTTCTTTAGCCTTAGATGATAGACTTTCTTACAACTGTTTAATTCTCTTAGTGCCAATTATTGGTTACGTTTTTCAAGTTTAAAATGCTGATATATCAACGTTTTGAGGACCTAACCAAGAAATTGGTTAGGTTTTGGTTAGGCGTCTTGAGAAGCTAAAAACTTTTGCATTTCAGCCGGATCTTGGCTTGCATGAATATAGGTCCGTTGAAGTTGGCCAACGGAATTGCCGAGTCGATCAGCAACGAGCGGCAATTTTCCTGAATTTGCCCACTTGCTTGCAACGGTGTGTCGGCAAGTATAAAGTGTAATACGCTTTTCAAAGCCTAGCTCATTACATAGGTCATGTAAAAGTAGTCTGGGTGAGGTTTGTGTAATAGGTATGCCTTCACTTGCCTTTTTATAGTCGGTCATAACTGGAAACAACAAGTCCCCCCATGAACTAATACCTGCCAAAGTCATATAAGACTTTTGGACTTTTTTATACCGCATCAAAAAGTCATACGTTTCTTGAGTCAGTGGAAGAGTTCTATGAGTCTCACCGCGCATTCTTCCTTTCAAAGATAGCGTGAAAGACTTAGCTTTTTCACTCCATGCCCGACTTAAAAGAAAAGTATGTTTTTGATATGACCCCCGAAATTAGTGTCCTAATTTCGGGGGTCATATCAATTGTAAAATTAAACTGAACACTGTTCCGATCCAGTAAGAAAAATCGTTTTTACTAGATTAGAGCACAAAAAATCCATTTCAACCATCTGGTAGAATATGAATTACCACAAACATTTCTAGAGAGGTTAAAATGGATCATTCTTATTCTAACACTAAACCACACCAAAAGGGCAAGCACCTTAAGCTGAACGACCGGACTACAATCCAGGAGCTGCACTCTAAGGGCTACTCTAATCGTGCTATAGCTAGAGAACTTAACTGCTCACCAA